>NZ_LZZU01000004.1:0-77095 GCF_014170355.1 Cupriavidus sp. UME77 | reverse complement strand
GCTTGATGAAGAACACGCAGCAACTGCAGACGCTGTTTGCCTTGAGCAATCTGTGGATGATGCGCCATCGACTGCAGCCGGGCGCCAAAGGATGAGTGCGCCTTCGCCGACGCGAAACGCGGGCGACAACGCCGGTGATGATGCCGAAGCCGGTGCCGAATTCTGGCCGAAGCGCTCATCAAATTCATCTTGTCACGCTCACACTGTCAGCACGAACCTGCTGACGTCGTTTTGAACACCATCCCTAGCGGGTCCGCTTGATAACTGTTGGACCTATGGGAATTGAGTTGGGTTGGTAGGTTTTCGTTGGGGGCGAGGTCAATTGGCTAGCCGGAAGAAGAAAAGTCCATTCCATCAATCGAGCCGCGGGAGGCGGACATGGCACGTATCCAGACCATAGAACGGATCGGCGGCATTGCACTGGTGCTGGCACTTGCGGGAAGCTCCGCGGCTTGGGCCGCAAAGTGCGACCGGAAGAAAGGCATCAACGCGCAAGAGGAACGTGCCGGACCTTGCAAGTTCGATGCACAAAAGAAATCGTTCGAGGGAACGCCGGCGCAGCAAGCGAGCTGCCTGACACGCGAGGTGAAACGGCAGGGCGACATCGGCGACGAAACGATCACGCCGTTTCTCAAGGAAGTTGCCGGCAAGCCCGCGCCCGCCGTCCAGGCGGTACAAGCACTGCTCAATGCGCAGCAGATCAAGACGTCCGACGTTGGCGGACCGATCAACAAGCCGATCTCGGCCAACTACTTCATCATTCACGACACTAGCACGCCCAATTGTTCAGTGGACGGGCCTTCGGCCTCATGCCAGACGCGCGGCGAATTCCCGCTGAACCTGGACGACGCGAGCTGGAACTACAACAAGAATTTCGGCGGCCACCCGAAGCCGTTTCCCGATCGCCTGGCACATGCCTTCACCAACCGCGTCGGAGCGTCAATCACCGAGGTAGACTTTGCCGACCAGATCGCGACGACGAAATTCGAGTCATGCGTCGATGGGACTGTGAAGACGAAGCTGTTCGTCGGAGTGGAGAACATCCAGCCACGGGTTGGCGACCCTAAGATCCCTAAGCCCGGAAAGAAGGCGAATGACTTCGACGCGCCGAGTCCCGGGTTCACTGCGCAGCAATATGAGCGGCTCGCGCTGCTCTATCTCGTGGCGAGCGCGCGGCGCGGCCAGTGGCTGGTCCCGGCCTTCCACGCAGTGCTCGACCAGTTCTATGCCGACGGGCATGACGATCCGCAGCGCTTCGACATGGCGGCGTTCAGCACTGCGGTACAGAAACATTCCGAGGCGATTGCCGCAGAGCGGCGCTAGCGTGGAAGGCGAACTTCCCGCCAGTTCAGGCGCAGGATGACATTCCGAAGCGCGCCCTCCCGGCGCTCAACTCAGCGGCCTGTGGACAGATTGCGGCCAACGCAAGCAGCTTCAAGTCCGAAAAAACCGCCCGCCTTTTCAAGAGGGTCGACCGGGATTCGTGAATATCTGAAGCTTCAGATATTCACGAATCCCGGCCGACCCTCCAAAAGACGCTGGCGGAACTGGCCCAGCAGTATGACGTGCTGTTGGCGATCATTATTCTGGGAGTGGAAAGAAATTGGGGGAGGGCGCCACATTGCGACTAAGAGACCGCCTGAAGATGTTCCAGCAGACGAGGGAACAGCCAAGCATTCAGGAATGCTTCGTGAATATCAGCCCGACGCTCGAAGCGAATGCGAAGACGACGGAAATTGTGGAGCCACGCATGAGTGCGTTCTACCACCCAGCCAGACCTGCCAAGACCGCTACCGTGTTCGGTGAGTGGGCACGTTGCGCCGCGATCGGGTGAAAACATCGACGCCAGCCGCCAGACATCGCACCCGCGCCGCGGCCACTTTCAGGCGCGAACACTGCCTTGGGTGCCGAGCGCGCCGAGTCCGCTTCGTACGATTCGAAAAGCATGGCCAAGCTGACGAGGCGACGAGGCGGAAGGACAGCGAGAGCGTAGGCAGGGAATCAGCCAGGGCCGTCACTCGCGGCCGCGAGGAGCGGCACCAACACGTCGCTGATTGGTGTCGGGATGCCGTGAGCCCGGCCGCGACGTGAGACGACACCGTTGCGAACGTCCCATTCGAGTGGCCTGCCGGCTTCTCGATCCGTAAGGATGGACGTGCCCATGTCGGCGGGAGACGCCAGGAACTTGTCGAGGATCGCCTGCGGCACCTCGTCGCCAAGTTCAGCACCCTCGGCACGGGCCACGGCCAGACATTCCTGCAGATAGTCCAGGGTGAGTCTGGCGATGTCGGACCGGCCGAACATGCCCGAGCGACGATGGGTGAGCGCCATGAGTCCGGCCACCGCGTTCTGCAGCAGCTTGCGCCAGGCTAGAGATCTGAAATTTGCGGCAAGCTCAACGAAACAGCGGGTGCCTTGCAGTGCGTCGGCTATCACGCGGGAAGCCGGCGTGTCTGGCAAGCTGAGGCGCACATCGCCGCGCAAGCGCACCGAGCCATCGGATTGCGCCTGCGCAGGAAACCACACGACAGCGGGGACGACCTGCCCGCGTGGGAAATGTGTGGTGACCTTCTCCAACTGCTCGACGCCGTTTTGCAGAACGCACACGACGGTTTCCGGACCGATCAACGCTGCAAGCCATTCCGCCGCTGCCTCGGTCTGTGTTGCCTTGACAGCGAGAAAGACGAGATCGACCGTGTGATCGATCTGTCTGGGATTCGTCTGGACGGGACCGGGAATGGTGATGCGGCGATCGCCATCCTGCAACGTCAGATGATCGCGGGACGTGCGGCCGCATAGCAACGGCGTGCGACCGACTTCCTGCAGCACCGCCGCGATCGTGGTGCCGATGGCACCCGGACCAACTACAGCTACGGATGTAAGGGTTTCTGTATCCATGGAAGGGACTCCTGTGGCTTCGTTGCAGAGCGCCTGCTCACGCGATGGTTGTGTGCTTCAGATAGCCAATGTAATATATTACACATGACTATTTATTTTGGTAATGACATTTCAGACGATGAAGGGCGGCTCGGGCAATGGATTGGAAGCATTCAGGCCCGCAGTGGCGATCTCGCCGCCAGCGAGGCGAAGGTAGTCGCTCTTCTGCTTGCTGATCCCTTGTTCGTCGGCGCGAGCACGGCCGCGCAGGTGGCCGCCCGGGCCGGCGTTTCGCCGCCGAGCGTGGTCCGCGCTGCGCGTGCGATCGGGTTCGGTGGGTTCACCGAGCTCAAGATCGAGATCGCCCGCGCCCGCGGCACCACTCGGTTCTTTGCGCCGCCTGAAGCACTCGCTGCGGACGCGACGTCGGCCGCAGTGCTTGATACCTCCATCCGCGCAGGCACCGACGCCCTGACCGCACTCGGCGGGGCTGTCGAACTCGCTGCGTTCGACAAGGCGGTCGATACGATCCTGTCTGCGCGACAGGTAATCGCATTCGGTGCCGGCCCGTCATCTACGGTTGCCGCCGACGCCGTCTTCCGCCTGCGCGCGGTCGGCGTGACGACCATCAGCATCCCGGACTACTTGTCGGCGATGATCGCGACGCGCCTCCTGGGTCCTGATGATGTCGTCATCGCCGTCAGTTCGACCGGACGCACTTCAACCACGCTCGCCATCGCCGATGCAGCGTCCTCTGCGGGTGCCTCGCTCATCGCCATCACCAACCAGTACGGCACACCACTGGCGACCCTCGCGAATATCGCGCTGGTCGTCGGCGGAGCGCCACTGCCGGCGCAGATGGCCGCAGCGGGGAGTCGGCTGGCCCAACTCGTCGTCATTGACGCGCTGGTCGCAGCCCTCGCCCTGCGCGACCCAGAGCGGAGCCGCCGGGCAGAGCGGGCCGGCATCGACCTGCCCGACATCGACTGATGAGCCCCGGCACTGTCGCGCTCGTCCTCGCTGCGGCGACAGCCCATGCGGTGTGGAACATTGCCTCGAAGTACAAGCGTGAAGATACCTTTCTGTTCGTCTGGGCCTATACCTGCGCCTCGGCGCTGCTATGCGTGCCGATCGGCATTGTCGTCATAGCCAAGGGGCAGCAGGTGCTCGATTGGCGGCTCATGGTGGGTTCCGCCGTTTCCGCTACATTGCACATCGCATACTCCCTTATCTTGCAGGCAGGTTACGACCGCGCAGAGCTTGGGGTGGTTTATTCGGTTGCCCGCGGCACGGGGCCTATGCTGACGATGCTGTTCGCGGTTCTCCTGCTGGGGGAACGGCTCACCACGGCCGCGATGCTCGGAGCGTTCCTCATCGTCGCGGGCATCCTCTTCGTCGTCGGCAATCTATTCAGAAGCGGGAGCAGCCGTCCGCTGCCAGGAGTGTTCTGGGGGGCCGCGACAGGTGCCACCATCGCCGGGTACACCCTCTGGGACAGCTACTCCGTCACCTCGTGGCAATTGGCGCCCGTGAGCTATTACGCAGGCACACTCCTACTGCAAAGCCTGATCCTGACCCCCATCGCGCTGCTACGGAGGCATCGGATCCCTGCCGTCCTCCGTGCTGGCGCAATGCCGATCTTCATCGTGGCCGTGTTCTCCCCGCTGGCCTACATCCTCGTTCTCACCGCCATGCTGAGCGCGCCGGTGGCACTTGTCGCGCCTCTGCGCGAGTCGTCCATTGTCATCGGCTCTTTCCTTGCGTGGTGGCTCTTCCGTGAGGGCAATCTCGCGCGCCGCGTTGCCGGCGGAGTGATCGTGCTGGCCGGGATCGTGGCGATCAGTCTTTGATGCTTCGTCCGGACGACCTCACAATTAGTGCATTCGCGAGTTGCGGCTCCAGCAGCAGCCCAAAGATTGAAGTTCAGTGCGACCCTGCGCGATCCGGCTTGCGTTCCCAATGCTCCTATGTAGCTCCTAGCCCGCCTGCAACCATCGACCGCTGGCTGGCATGGGGCCGGTCCCCTCGCCATAGAAAAGCAGCCAATCCCATTCCGGATTATAATTTCAACATCATGAAATTATCCGACCAGCAGCCTCCATGCTGGCTTGCCTCCTTCACAGACAGGCCCCGATGCCGCGACCACTACCTGATCCAACACCACCGTCGCGCGCGACGATTCGCACCATTCACCAACTGGGCGACCGCATTCGAGCCACCCGCGCAGGGGAAGGGATGCCCATTGACCACGCGGCGAGGCATTGCGGTGTCTCCGTCGGCATGCTGTCCAAGCTAGAGAACGGCAAGGGCGTCAATCTCGAGCACGCCCTGCGGGTGATGGACGGCCTGGGTTTGACGATGCTGGTCGTTCCCAAGACCCATGCGCCTTGGCTCGAACAGGCAGCGGCTCATGCGGTCAAGACCGGCGAGTTGGCTGCATGGGAACAGCCATGACAACAAGATACGCCGCCCGCGAGCCATCTTGGCAAACTGTTCTTGGCCTCTCCCACTCGGCAGGACTCGCAAATCCGGTAAATCAACTATTCCTGGGCTACGATGTGCCTGACTGTTTTTGTGCGGTCGGCTACTTGGGTGCGTCGCGATGAGCGCACCTTTGCAACTTGTCGGAGACCACCCGTCGATCGCCGCTCTGCGTGACCTGATTGCACGCGTGGCAGCGAGCCACGCGGCCGCGTTGCCCAGCGGACCAATCCGGCGCAAAGTTGAGTGGTGGTCGGCATGGGCTCGAATTAGGGGCGCCGTATTCGGCCGCGTCTAATACGTCGAGCACGATGTGAAAAAACAGTCCAAAGCGATGCAGTGTCGTCTCGATGTTGGGTGCATCTAGAAGACTCAGGCAGAGGAACTTCCGCGTATCACCGCGAAACGGTCGGCTGAAGATGCCGGGCATCTCATCGTCGAGTTCGATTGCAAGCGTGCGATATAGCGTAGAGAACTGTTCCTCCGTGATGCGTGCGCTTGCCTCGCCCAGAAGTCCGGGCATGATCCCGGCGGCCTCGAGATAGCGACGCAGGACATCAGGTTGTGCACCGGCGGCCGCGAGGAAGCCATTGACAAGCGAGATGGGAATACTCGCACTGAGCGCTTGCCTCTTCGATAGAGGCCTCGATATCAGAGACAGTGCCCTTGCATATTCGGCTCGCCGGATAACTCGGATGCAGCACCATAAAGGAGCACGGGACCGGCCTCGATGACAAATGCGTGGTGCGCGTCGAACAGCAGATCAAAGGCTTGTGCCCGCACACCTCAGATTCGGTTGTTCATTTTCTCGTGGGCATCCACGAGCTGAGCAAGCAGTTTCATGAAAACGACGCGTTCCTCCGCAGGCAGTGGCTCAATCAAGAGCTCCTGCGAGCGGTGTATGTTTTCTTGCAGATCATTGATCAGTTTTAGCCCTTCTTTGGTGATCACCGAAAGTCTTGATCGGCGGTCGTCTGGGTTTACTCGGGTATCGACCAATCCTTTTTCACCCAACCGTTTCAGGACTTCGGCAGTTGTCGTGCGGTCTAGGGAAAGTTCTCGGCCGATTGCTTTCTGATCAAGCCAGGGATTCATCGATAGTGCTGTAAGCATGCCGACCTGAAGCGGTGTAATGCTCTCTGAGTGGCACAAATCGAAGAAGATCGCCTGGCCAATCTGGTTCAGGCGACGAATCAGGAAGCCAGGCCGGTCCCACATAACTTGACGCACAGGGCTGAAGGGCAGCGGAACTGAGGACTTAGCCGGCTCGATTGGACTGTTCTTTTTCTTCTTCTGAGCGGGAGCGCGCCTTGTGGTCATCTCGGAATTGCTGGTGTTGTCATGCGATGAGTGTATCACTCCGATGGTTGTGATAAGGAAACCAACTTCGGCTCATTTCTGCGATAACAGATCGACCTTGAGGTACTCACCAAGAAGACGGTAAAAATCTCCCTCATCATCCCACGGAATCATATGTCCCGCGTTGGCTGCAGTGCATTGCACCAGACCCGGTGCAAGCGTTTTGATCTCCGCCAGATCGTCCGGCAGCAATACGCCCCCGCGTCCTGCCGCCATCAGAAGTCCGGGGATATGCAGCTTCGGTAAGTCAGCGTGGATGTCGTCCAGATGGAACCCGTAGTACGCTTGTACGACAGCGTCCTCATTGCAGGTGTGCAACCATTCGGCCCGCAGCCGCAGTTGCTCCTCAGACCAAGTCGGCGCGAAGGGGCGAAGTTCTTCGGCTGTCGTGCCCTGCGCGGCTAGCCGAATTGAGTCTACATACCAGGACAGCGGAGTCGGGTAGGTACGGCGGCCGGGACCGGTCATTGGCGGATCGATTAGCAGCAGCTCGGCTATGCGCTGCGGATTGCGAGCCGCGGCGCGAATCGCTACTCGAGCGCCCATCGAGTGGCCCAGCAGCGTCCCGGATGGCCATGCCAGGACGTCCAGTAAGTCGAGCACGTCCGACGCCATCGCATCCAGGCTCGCGTTGATGCCAGGCGTGCTGGACGACAAGCCTCGGCCGCGGAAGTCGAGGACATGGACATCGTAGTGACGTGCCAATCGCTCGGCGACGAAGCCCCAAGTAATGGCTGGACTTGTGATGCCCGGCAGCAGGAGTAAGCGAGGCCCTTGCCCTCCATAGCGCAGCAGGTGAAGGCGCACCCCGTTGGCGCGCACGTGATGACCGTAAGGCAATGAACTCATTGAAACTCCTGAGCGGCTTGTACGTGGACAAAAAGGCAGACGTGTGCGCTACGGAGACCTGCTCGACGTTAACTAGCCCGCTGCGTAGGTGCTGTCGGCTCCGATGCGAGTTATCCGGGCCTTCAGCGCTCCTGCACGTTGATCTCGAGATTTGAAAATCTGAGGGGCGGGTCGAGCAAGCCGCTTTACGCCTGTGGGGGCTTTCCAAACCACCCACGCACGCGATTCCAAAGCACGCTCCACATCATCCCGGCGATCGAGACCGAGGGCTGTGGCTTGTCGGACGGCGCCGTTTGTCCGCTGAGGCGGTACGTGATTTGCTTGCCGAAGTCGGCCACCATGCGGCGCACGAAGTCTTTGACGAGACCGGATCGCGAGAATTGCGCTAATGGTCCCTGCAAAGCGTACACCATGTCCACATGAACACGGGTGTTGTCCGCCGCCAAGGTCTCCAGTCGATAGGTAATATCTCCTTGGGTGCGCGAATTGCTTAGGCTGTCTTGACCGGCACCGCGAAGCACAGCGCGCTTCGCAACGTCGTCACGCTCCAGCCGCGCCGCACCTGCGAAGGCCGCCGACATAGGGCCAAACTTGATGGCAATTGTGCCCTTGACCTTCTCACCCTCGTGCGAGTCGATAGTCGCACCAGGTAGGCACGATGCGACGGCAGGCAGGTTACCCATGAACTCCCATACCTGCTCCAGCGGGTACGGCACATCGAAATTGACGTCGATACAGTTGCCCTTAGCTTTCGCTTTCGCCATTGCGGCGGGGTCGACATCCGCGAGTTCCGCATGTGCGGCCGACGCAGTAGTCGACGGTCTCCTCGACAGTTGAGACGCTTTTTGCAGCGAATCCGTTGTGAATGGGGGCGTAGGCGAATATGACTTTGGCGCCGTCGCCCTTGGCTGATTTGCCTGCGTCGGAGCGGAGGCGCGGTTGATTGCAATCGCGCGTGATGTGTGCCACGTCTCACGCAAATCTTGGACTCGCGGGTCGGGCGAGTTACGCTGATTTTGCAGTACGTCCAAGATCGCGTTCACGATGCCTTGGTATCCAGTACAACGGCACAAGTTTCCGGACAACTCAAGACGCACCTGTGCCTCGCTCGCGTCGGGCAAACGAATTACGATGTCGCGCGCCGTGGCGAGCATGCCGGGCGTGCAGAAGCCGCACTGCAGTGCGTGGTGGCGTGTGAATGCTGGGCGCAGCAGTTGCATCACTGCATCGTCGTCGTAGCCTTCGATCGTTGTGACCTCGCGGCCCTCACATGCCACGGCGAAGGTGATGCACGAGCGTGCCGGTTGACCATCGATCAGAACCGTGCAAGCGCCACAGACACCGTGCTCGCAGCCCAGATGTGTGCCCGTGAGATGCAACTCGTCACGCAAAAAATCTCCGAGGTGCATTCTCGGCTCGGCTTGCCGGCAGATGCTGCGGCCGTTCACTTGAATGGAAATGGGGTCCAAGTCTTCACTCCGATGGGGCTTGTTGCCGGGCAAGAGCGCCGGCTTGCTCTAGTGCACGCTCAACGCATGCTGTAAAGAGCTTCTGATCGCAGAGGTCGCGCTCGGGAAGCGCCGTGCTGACGGCCGCACGCAGTTGCTCACGACTCGCGGCGTTGGCGCCCTCGCTGGCGATCGTGGCCGCGAGGTCTTTCAGGAGGATAGGTGGCCCATCGACAGCTCCTAGAGCGATGCGCGCACAGTTGCGCGCGGCGTCGAGATAGACCGCCGCGCTAGCTTCAGCGAATTCGCCGGGCTTGCGGCAAAACTTGTAATACCCCCACCGCGTGGTACTCGTTTGGGACGGCACAGCGATTGAGACAATCAACTCATCAAACTCGAGCACGGTTGTATAGGCGCCGAGCATGAACGCATCAGCCTCAACCGTGCGTTCCCCGCGCGGCGACCTCAAACGGATGCGCGCACCCAGTGCCGCGAGCGTGACGACCCAGTCAGCCGCGGGGTCGGCGTGTGCGAGGCTGCCCCCGACCGTGCCGCGCGTCCGGATAGCGCGATAGGCGATGCCCGCCGCGACCCGCTGCATCGGATGCTGCACCAGGGGCTTGTGCAGGCCGTCCTCGATTTCGGCGTGCGTGACGGCGGCGCCAATTTCGATAGAGTCGGCCATTTGACTAACGCTGCGTAGGCCTGCGATGTTGGCAATCTCAACCACCTCTGATGGCCGCGCCAGTCGCAAGTTGAGCATCGGGCCGAAAGACTGGCTGCCGCTGATCGCTTTCGACGCTCCGCGACCCTTGGCCAATAGCTTCAGCGCCTCATCCACCTCGAGGGCTCGTGTGTATGCGAATTTGGCGGCCTTCACTTCGTGCCTTCCTGTTCCCGTTGCGAGGCCTCGAGAGCCTTGAGCAGACGACGTGGTGTTAAAGGGGTCATAAGTAGCTCCGCAGCGCCAGTGCCCTGCAACGCGTCATTTACCGCGTTGAAGATTACTGCGGGGGGCGCAATTGCACCGCCTTCGCCCACGCCTTTGGCGCCGAACTCGGTGTGGGGAGACGGTGTCTCGAAGTGATCGATGCGAATGCGCGGCACTTCGGTTGCGCCAGGCAGGATGTAGTCAGCCAGCGTGGAAGCCAGTGGCTGACCCTGATCGTCGTAAGGACTCTCCTCGTACATCGCGGTGCCGATGCCTTGGGCAATCCCTCCGATGGTCTGCCCCTCGACAATCATGGGGTTGACGATCGTGCCGCAGTCTTCGACCACCACGTAGTCGAGGATTTCGACATTCCCCGTTTCGGTGTCGACCGCGACAACTGCCGCGTGGCTCGCATACGTGAAAGTGCCGGTGTCGACTTTGGGCTTATACGCACGCGATACTTCCAACCCACCAAGATGGACGTTGGAAGGCAAGTCTTGTGGCGTGAGATACCAGGCACGTCCCACGTCGGCCAGGGAAATTGACTTGTCGCCCGCGAAGGCGCGCCCTTCCAGCAAAACGACAGTTTGCGGCTCCACTCCCATCAGGTGGCCGGCGATCGCCTGCAAGCGTGGCAACAGCTCCTTGCATGCGGTTGAGATGGCGCCGCCTGACATGACTGTTGCGCGGGAAGCGTACGTGCCCGAAGAGAAGGGGGTCAGGGCGGTATCGCCGTGAACGACTCGGATGCGCACGATGGGGATCCCCAGCACATCGTGCGCAATTTGGGCGAAAGTAGTCTCCATGCCCTGGCCATGTGAATGCACGCCGACTCGAACTTCGAGTCCTCCGTCCGCAGTCAATTTGACCGAGGCCTGGTCGTGTCCAGGAACGACCGGCAACCCCCAGGTGGCGAACACCGACGTGCCATGGGCGGACTGCTCCGTATAGGTTGCAGTGCCGATGCCAATGCGGCGCCCATCCGGTTCCCCACGAGCCTGACGCTCCCGCACCGCCTCGACTCCAATCATCTCCAGCACACGCTTGAGACTCTTTGGGAAGTCGCCGCTGTCAAAGTGCTTGTTGGCAACGTTGACATATGGCATCTGATCGGCCGGAACCAGGTTCTCCATGCGGACTTGCCAGGGCTCGCGCCCGACCTCACGCGCCAGTGCGTCCATCAAGAGTTCAATTGCGAAGCACACTCCCGTTCGCGCCACGCCCCGGTAGGGCATGAAGCCTGGCTTGTTCGTTGCGACGCAGACTGTCTCGCAGCGATAGCCGCGAAAGGTGTATGGGCCCGGCAGATTCCCAAGAGCCTGACCTGGTTCCAGACCGATGAAGAACGGCCAGTACGAATATGCGCCTCCGTCGATCGTGATCACCGCGTCCAATGCCAGCACCTTTCCAGTTCGATCCGCATAGGCCGTTACCTGATAGTGGTGCTGACGCGTGTTGGCGCCAACGATCAGGTGTTCACGCCGGTCTTCGAGGTAGCGAAATGGCCGTCGGTAAGTCTTGGCCAGCCACGCGATGCACAGATCTTCCGGGTACAGCATCCCTTTGTAGCCGAAGCCACCGCCGACGTCGGGCGACACCACGCGAACGGCCTCTTCAGGCATATCAAGATGCTGTGCTACTCCGGTGCGCACCAGGTGCGGCACTTGCGTTGCACTGACCACGACGAGTTGATCGGCCTGGAAGTCCCAATAGGCCAACACCAACTTGCCCTCCATGGGTGCAATGCACTGGCGTGAGAGCTCGATGGTGCGGCTGACTTTGACCTCTGCCTTGGCGGCGAGTTCGTCGAAGTCACGGTCGGCCCGCAGCGTCAAAAAGACGTTGTCTTTCCATCCGGCATGCATGAGTTCACCCTCAGCTGCAAGCGCAGACCAAGAGTCGTGATAGACGGGCAACTCCTCATACGAGACATGCACCTGCTCAAGCAGGTCCTCTGCCACCGCACGCGTCGGGGCGATGGCCATAGCCACTGCCTCTCCCACGAAGCGTACCTTGCCGCTGGCCAGTGGCGGCAGCAATGACGGCTGATATGTTGGCAGCGACGAAGGTGAGCCGATATCTGCTGCGTCCGCCATCATCTCGCGCAAAAACACTTGCCCTGTCAGTTCCTCCGGAAACTCGACACCAGTGATGATCGCGTGCGCCAAAGGGCTGCGCAGAAAGGCGACTTCGTGCATGCCCGGTATCACGAAGTCGCCTACGAAGTTCCCTTTGCCCGCCAAATGACGGGCATCCTCCTTGCGTAGCACTCGCGCCCCGATGCCTTCGCGCTTGCGTAGCCGCGCCGGGATTTCAGTCTGGTCCATGATTTTCCTTGGTCTTGATCACTTTGCGTTGCGCTGGAGCGCGTTGAGCGTGTAGCCGTCGCTCGCCTTCCACGGTCCCGTTGCTCAACGCATCGGTGAGTTGCAGTCGAGGCACGATTGAAGCCCTTGTTCAAGTGATCGAAGTTTAGGAGACGTGAGGTCCCCAGGGGCGTGCCGCTCAGCAGCCTTGCCGTGCTTCAGCGCCACCGCCGTCCGTAAAACTGCATACTAGGCATAACACTGAGTAATTATGCGCGTCGTTGGGCTATCTCTATTATCAGTAAAAACCCTAATGTCATGGCAGTCACCACGTGCGATTTTTTCGTAATTAATACAAGGACATAGGAGAGATATGCTTGCTTCTCTCGCCGCTACCTTCTCATGTTATCAGTACAAACCCGCAGTTGTGGATGGCTGATGTAAACACCATAATAGGTCGTGTACTGAGTAAATTACACAACAGGTGTAGCGTCAGGAGTTGTCAATGGATTGGATCAAGGTTGCCCTCGCGCCGGAGCTGGGCAACGACGAGGTAAAGATGGTCAATGTCGCTGGCTGCGGCGTCGCGCTTTACCGTGTCGAAGACGAGTTTTTCGCGACGGATGCCATGTGCACGCACGGAAAAGCGGTGCTAGCCGAAGGCTTCGTGGAAGACGGCTGTATCGAGTGCCCATTGCACCAGGGGCGCTTCGACATCCGCAGCGGAAAGGCGATGTGCGCGCCGGTAACCGTGGACTTGCGCACACACACAGTCAAGCGGGAGGGCGACGACATCTACGTTTTGTCGCCTAGAAGCAAGTGAAGTCGCCCGGAATTGTTATCGTTGGGGCAGGGCAGTCGGCTGCCGTCGCGGCACACGCGTTGCGCGAACATGGCTACCGCGGGCACATTGCCATGCTGGGCCGAGAGTGGCACAAGCCCTATGAGCGTCCTCCTCTGTCTAAAGCAGTCTTGGTTGCCGCGCAAGAGCCCCTACTCGACGTACTGGCGGAAGAAGCCTGGGCGCGCAGCAACATCGAGCTGCTGAACGGTAGCGATGTGGCTGCTTTAGATTTGGCGCAGCAGGAAGTCCGCCTCGCTAACGGTCAGACGATTGAGTACGAAAAGTGTTTGGTCGCCACGGGCGGCGAAGCCAGGACGCTGCTGTGTTGTCCGCCCTACAGACGTCGCGTGCACTACATACGTACGTTGGATGACGCACGACGGCTGCGCGCAGCGCTCCAACGCAGGCCGCAAGTTGCGATTCTGGGGGGCGGCTTCCTCGGCTTAGAAATAGCACATGCAGCACTTGCCGTGGGGGCGTCGGTCACCGTGCTAGAGCGCGCGACGTCTCTGCTCGATCGTTTCCTGCCACCGGAGGTGTCCGCGTGGCTGCAGTCCAACTTGTGCCGAGCAGGGGCGCGAGTGCTTCTCGGCACCTCCGTCAGCGACGCCTTTCCAGTCGAGACTGGACGCATGCTGCTGGCGACGGACGCGGGCGCGCGGCTTGAAGTCGACGAGGTCGTTGTCGCGATTGGTCTATCGCCGAACGATGCTCTGGCCCGTAACGCGGGCCTTGAGATCGGGCCTGGTGGTGGCGTACTGGTGGACGCCAATTGCCGCACCAGCAATGAGCACGTGTTCGCCTGCGGTGACTGCGCCAGCCAGCAGCGTCCAGGCCAATCTCAGCCGACACGTCTGGAGTCGTGGCAGAACGCGAACGAGCAAGCACGCACGGCCGCCGCTGCCATGCTCGGCGCTTCCCCGCCAAAGCCCCCGGTACCGTGGTTTTGGACCGATCAAGGCGCGCACAACATTCAGATGCTCGGCCTGCCAGCAGACGACCTCGAGTATGTGCGTCGCGGAGATCCTACCAATGCCAAGGCGTTGTGGATCGGCCACCGCCGCCTTGTGCCCATCCACGCAGTCGCTATCAACGCGGGCTCCGAGCTACGCGCATTGCGACCGCTTTTCGATCGGGACCAACCGGTACAGCTGCAGGACTTCCATCTGGACACATTGAATCTTCGCGCTTGGGCCAAGCAGCAGGCGCTGGCCGACGCGGCGGTCCCACGTTAATCAAAGGAGCTTCTATGTTTCAGTCGCAAGCAGTCATCGGCATTACAAATGCCCAGAAGAATCCCCCTTTAGAACAGTGCGTCTGGCCGGAGGACGCCCTCAACAACATCCCAGATTGGGTCTACACCAGCCAAGCCGTCTATGACCTAGAGATCGAGCGGATCTTTCGTGGGGATACTTGGAACTTTGTCGCTTTGGAGGCGGAAATTCCGAACCCGGGCGACTACAAACGCGGGTACGTCGGCTCCACGCCGGTAGTGGTCGCTCGTGCCGAAGACAGCACGATCTCTGTCTTTGAGAACCGCTGCGCCCATCGCGGCGCCGAATTCTGCCGCAGCAACCAGGGCAATGCGAAAGAATTCGTCTGCCCTTATCACCAGTGGTCGTATGACCTCAAAGGGAATCTGCAGGGCATACCTTTCAAGCGAGGTGTCGACAAGGTTGGCGGCATGCCGGCGAACTTCCGCAACGCCGACCACGGCACCCGCCAGCTGCGCGTGACAACGCGCAATGGAGTGGTGTTCGCCACGTACTCCGACAGGACCCCCTCTCTAGAAGAGTACATGACCAAGGAAATCGTCGACGAATTCGATGTCACCTTTCCCGGGAAAAAGCTCAAGATCCTCGGCTACTACCGCAACGAGCTCCCGTGCAACTGGAAGATGTACCACGAGAACCTCAAGGATCCGTACCACGCGACGCTGCTGCACTCGTTTCTCGTGGTGTTTGGTCTGCTGGTTCCAGGCATCAAGGCAAGCGTGTTCGCAGACCAGGAGCACGGACGCCACGGCTACATGGCTTCCGCCAAGCCGCAGCAGACATACGCCACCGTCTCAGACGACAACAAGGCGGAGATGAGGTCGTTTGACGAGAACCTGAAGCTGCACGATGAACGCTTCGTAGACTTCGTGCGGGAGTTCAACTCGCCCTGGTCTGCGTGCATGATGACTCTATGGCCGAACCTGATCGTCCAGCGCGAAATGAACACCTTGGGTGTGCGCCAGATCATCCCCAATGGCCCGCACAGCATGATCATGCAGTGGACCATATTTGGTTATGAAGACGACACGCCGGAGATGACCAGCCACCGCTTGCGCCAAGGCAACCTCATGGGCCCTGCCGGCTTCTTGGGCCTTGAAGACAACGAGGCACTGAAGTTCGTCCAGGACGGCTTGCGGCGCTCGAGCACTGACAACAATGTGCTCAAACTGGATGCTGACCAACTCGGCACGACGCGAGGCCTCATCTCGGAGTCCTGCATTCGCTCCCTCTACGCGTACTACCGCGGGGTCATGGACATTCCGGTCGCAGGGAGCGCAGCATGAGCAAGTTACTCGCCTACAAGTCTCCGACGATCTCGCCCATGCGGGCGCCTCATTTGCGCGCCGAGGTCGACGCCTTTCACGCAGAGTACTGCGCCGTGCTGGATGCGAACGAGATCGGGCGCTGGCCGGACTTTTTCAGCAATGACGCGACGTATCGGATTACCTCGCGCGAGAACGCGCTGCTGGACATGCCCGTGGGCCTCATCTACTGCGAGGGTCGCGACATGATCCGTGACCGAGCCATGGCCATCGCGAACTCACAGATGTTCGCACCGCGGCATATGCTGCACGTCCTCGGTATCACACGAGTGCTGGAGGAAGCTGAAGACACAATCAGCGCTCAGACGCCATTCCTCTTGATGCAGACCTTGATCGAGGGGCCCACCACCGTGCATCTGTCCGGAATCTTCCACGACCGCTTCGTGCGCCAGGAGGAACGGCTTCTGATTGCCAGCCGGGATGTGGTGCATGACACCGAAATCCTGGCGACGTCCTTGGCGTACCCAGTCTGAGATCAGATATGTTCCAAATCAATCGCACCCCCAAAATCGCGCTCGAAGAGCACTTCTCCGCGCCTGGCTTCTCTGAGTATTCCGCTGACATGACGCGGTTGTTTCCGCCCGAAATCCTCGCTGAGCTTGGCGCAAGGTTGACCGACTTCGATGATCGGCGTCTGGCGGAAATGGATGCCGGCAACATCGAGTACGTCGTGCTGTCGCAAACGATGCCCGGCGTGCAGGCGGAGACGAACCGGACTGTAGCCATACGTCGCGCGCGTGAGAATAACGAGTTCCTCGCTGGCCGGATTGCCCGGCATCCGCAACGCTTCGGCGCCTTCGCGCACGTGGCGCTGCAGGACCCCAAACTCGCCGCCGACGAGCTGGAGCGTACTGTTCGTGAATACGGCTTCAAAGGCGCGCTGATCAATGGCCACACCTTGGGGCGCTACTACGAGAGTCAGGACTTTGATGTGTTCTGGGAGAGGGCGGAGGCGCTAGGCGTGCCCATCTATCTGCACCCCACGCGCTTCAGCCAGGCCCCCGCGCTACTCGACGGCATGCCTGTGCTGCAGGGAGCCGTCTGGGGTTGGGGGGTGGAGACGGCCGGTCATGCCTTGCGCTTGCTGTTCGGAGGCGTGTTCGACCGCTTTCCGGGCCTCGTCTTGCTGTTGGGCCACATGGGCGAGTTCCTGCCGTACCAGCGCTGGCGGATGGACAGCCGCTACGCTGCCTATCCAATGGGCGTGAAGCTGAAGCGCAAACCGAGTGAATACATCGGAAGCAACATCCTGATCACAACATCTGGCGTGTGCTCTGTGCCCTCATTAATGGGAGCGATCGGCGAGATCGGGGCAGAGGCTGTGCTCTACTCCGTCGACTACCCCTACGAGTCCACCGCGGAGGCCTGCAAGTTCATCGAGCAGGCGCCGCTGGACGACACAACCCGTGCGCTGATCTGCCATGGCAATGCTCGCCGGATCTTCAAGCTTGGCGGCTCGGGCAGCTCGGACGACTTAGCCCTCATGCAGTGCTAAAACCTCTCGTAGAAAGGACAAACAATGTCAGTCAGCGATTTTCAAATGATCAAGGCTTGGGACGAGGTTCTCAGGTTGAGCAACGTACGGGCCGGGCAGACGATTTCTATCCTGTGCGCCCCTCACACGCATCCACAGACGCTGCGCACGGCGACGATCGCGGCCCAAGCCGCTGGCGCGATCGTCACCAAGATCGAGCTGCCACCCATCAACGCGGAAAAAGCGACCAGCCGCGACCTGATGAACTACTTGGGCGAGACACCCCTCACCAACAATCCTGTTGCTCTCGCAGCATTGAAGAGCAGCGACCTCGTGCTGGACTTGATGTTGCTGCTGTTCTCGCCCGAACAGATGGAGATCCTGGACTCTGGCACCAAGATCCTCCTGGCCGTGGAGCCGCCCGAGATTTTGGTGCGCACCGTGCCAACTGCGGCCGATCGCAAACGAGTGCTGGAGGCATCGAAGCTGTTGCGCCGCGCAAAGCAGATGCACGTGACCTCGCCGGCTGGGACGGATGTGACTTTCCAGATCGGAGAGTTTCCAACGATCAGCGAGTACGGTTTCTGCGAAGAGCCTGGGCGCTGGGATCACTGGCCGAGCGGTTTCCTTTTCACGTTCGCCAATGAGGGTGGCAGCGACGGCACCATCGTTATCGATCGCGGCGACATCCTGCTGCCGCAGAAGAACTACGTTTCGGAGATGATCACGCTGAACTTGCGTGACGGTTTTGTGCGCGAAATCGAAGGCGGCGTCGACGCTGCAATGATGCGGGAGTTCATGGAGTCTTATAAAGACCCCGAGGCGTACGCCATGGCGCACATCGGCTGGGGCATGCAGCCGCGGTGCTACTGGCACACACTGTCACTGCTCGACCGAGAGCAGACGGTTGGCATGGACGCACGTGCGTTCGAAGGAAATTTCCTATTCTCGTTAGGGCCGAACAACGAGGTCGGCGGCCCGCGCACGACGGCCTGTCACCTCGACATCCCGCTGCGAAATTGTACGGTGAAGGTTGATGACACCGTCGTCGTGCGTGATGGCAAAGTCATCGAGGAAGCCTTCAATGAGCGCTGACCATACCATCTACCAGAAGCAGGGCTTCGGCGCCACCATGCCTCCAAAGGCGCCGTATGGTCTGCTGATCGTCGACTTCATCAATGGGTTCGCCGATCCAGGCAGATTTGGCGGCGGCAATATCCATGCCGCCATCGAGTGCACGCGCGGATTGCTTGCAGAAGCGCGGTCCCGCAAATGGCCGGTTGTACATACGAGAGTCGTGTATCAAGACGATGGCGCCGATGCCAACATCTTCGCGCTGAAAGTACCAACGATCCTGTCCTTGCGCGAGGATGCGGAGGGAAGCCAGATCGTGCCACAGCTGCAGCCTGTTGGCGGCGAACTGGTGCTGCGAAAGACAAATCCTTCCGCATTTTTTGGGACGTCACTCGCCAGCTGGTTGTCACAACGCAGTGTGCAGACCTTGCTGATTGCAGGATGCACGACCAGCGGGTGCGTGCGCGCCAGCGTGGTCGACGCCATGTGCCATGGGTTTCGACCGCTGGTTGTCACTGATTGCGTAGGCGACAGGTCGCTGCAAGCTCATGACGCCAATTTATTCGACATGAATCAGAAGTACGCGACCTTGATGTTCCGCGATGACGCCCTTGATGCAACAGCTGCATTCGAAGCTCAATTGAGCTAGGAACTGCGTAGGTAGCTCGCTCATCCAAGAAGGGAGGGCGTTCCTCTAGCCCGGAAAAAGGGTGGAGCTTTCGAGTCTATTCCGGACCACGGATGATCTCTGCATCCGTGGTCCGGATCTCTGGTCCAGAGAAGGTATTAGTTGGGACGAAGACTTCAGCGCTGTTTCGATGCGTGACGACGAGCTCCCTTTAATCATGTGGAGAAGAGTGAGCGCTAGTACTGCCACGCCACTAACTAGGCCGCTTTGCAAATGGAGTTGGCTCTCAATTTTTCCATTCTTCCTCTTTGACGTAAGGATCCGCAAATGACACGACCCCATCATGAGCTTTCTGAACTTCGACAGAATTGGCGCATCGTGATCGGTTGTTTCCTCGGTCTCGCTAGTGGTGTTTCATCGCTCTACTTCTACAGTGCTGGGTTGTTTCTAAAGCCCGTCGCCGCCGAGTTCGGCTGGAGCCGAGGCACCGCGTCGCTGGGTCCCTTGGTCAGCATACTCTTGCTCGGATGCGCGGCCCCCTTTATTGGGCAAGTGATTGACCGGTACGGTGCACGACGGGCCGCGCTGTGCTCGCTGATTGGACTTTCGTGTTCGTTCATTCTGCTCGGGTATCTGACGCAAGGGCTAGCCAGCTTTCTGACGCTAGTCACCGTCCTGACAATTGTTGGCGGGGCAACATCGCCGGTGTCATTTACCCGTATTTTGGTGGCTAAGTTCTCTAGACAGCGCGGCTTGGCTCTCGGCATCGCCATTACAGGAACCGGTGCAGGGGCGATCCTGACTCCGCTAATGGTGACGCCGGCCATCGCCAGTTTCGGCTGGCGAGCGACGTACTTCGCTCTCGCTGCGGTGGCCTTGGCGTTTGTGCCCGTAATCGCCTTTTTCCTGCGAGGTGCAGACTCCGTTGTTGGTGAGGAAAGGAAGGCCTATGGCGCGAAAGGCAGTCTGCGGGTTCTGGCCGACCCAAGTTTCCTCCGCATCGCCGCGATCTTCCTGTTGTGCTCCATGGGCATCTTCGGCACGATCGTGCACGTAGTGCCCATGCTGACTGACATTGGCATCGCGCCGGTCCGCGCAGCTCGTCTTGCTAGCATCCTTGGCGCTGCAGTGATTGTTGGCCGTATTGTCACGGGTCTGTTGCTCGACCTGTTCGAAGCGGCACTGCTATCCGCCACGCTTTTTCTTTTCTCCGCTGCCGGCATGCTGGTCTTGGCTGTAGGGGGGGCGGATCTCGTCCTCGTCGGCTTGCTCCTCACGGGGTTCTCGGTTGGCGCAGAGTTCGATCTCGCCGCCTACCTCGTCGGCCGACGTTTCCCACTGAAACGCTATAGCACGACCTTCGGCGGCGTGTACGCGGCCGTGGCGATTGGTGGCGGTGTTGGCCCGTTCCTGGCGGGACAACTCTTTGATCATTCGGGCAGTTATGTGTATTGGCTCTATCTCGCAGCCGGGGTGCTTCTAGTCGCCGCATTGATTTCCTTTACGGAACGAAGCGGCACACGCCTGGCTACGCGAGCTGCAGTGCCAGCTGGAAGCTTGAGGGATGACAAGTGATAGCCCGCGAGTTGGAAGGGCGTTTCCGGGAAGTGTGAGCGAAGTCTCTGATGCTTCACGGGTAAAGCTGTGAGCAAGAGGGCGCGATGTGGGGCCGCGTGCATTTGGGTTAGCCCAACGAGTAGCTCTGAAGAGGTTGAGCATGGAGAATCTGGATGTGACGGTGCTGCGAAAGCTGCGTGATTGGCGTACGGCCGGAAAGCGGGCCTTGCTCGCGACCGTAGTTCGTACCTGGGGGTCGTCGCCCCGTCCGGTTGGCTCAATCATGGCCTTGTGCGAAAGCGGTGCGGTCGTGGGCTCCGTTTCAGGAGGCTGCATTGAGGACGACCTAATTTATCGCTACGCACAGACACTTACGGGCGACGACCCAAGTCAAGCCTTACCTCTCGGATTGCCAGACTTCATGAAGTACGGCATCACGGCAGACGAGGCGCATCGCTTCGGCCTGCCATGCGGAGGCACGTTGGAACTACTGCTGGAGCACGATCCGGACGCGCAAGCGCTTGTAGCCCTGGTTCAGGCGCTCGAGGCGGGTCAGTTGATGCGGCGGGAGGTTCGTCTGGCCGACGGTGTCATCAGCCTTTCAAAGGCCGATCAGCCTGCCGAGCTCGTAGTGGACGAACTGCGGGTTCGCAACACATTCGGTCCCGAGTATCGCATGCTTCTTATCGGCGCCGGGCAATTAACAGAGTACCTAACGACGATGGCCCTGTTCAGTGGCTTCGCCGTAACCGTGTGTGATCCGCGAGAAGAATACCGCGGTTCTTGGAGTGTGCCAGGTGCGACGATTGTCTCCGATATGCCCGACGACGTCGTTGTGGAGTTTCGTCCCGACCGCCGCAGTTGCGTCGTGGCGCTTACCCACGATCCCAAATTGGACGATCTTGCGTTGCTGGAAGCGGTGAAGTCTGAGGCCTTCTACGTGGGCGCCATTGGCAGCCGTCGCAACAACGAAGCTCGGCGGCGCCGCTTCATCGAACACTTCGGGGAGACCGAAGAATCTCTGGCAGGACTGCGTGGGCCGATTGGAATCTACATCGGCAGCAAGACACCTCCCGAGATCGCTGTGAGCGTGATGGCAGAGATTCTGGCGTTCAAGAACGGAGTGAAGCTTGCTCAGGACATGGACATAGCAAGCGCGAAGAACGGGCTGGCGCGCGAAAAAGGTCAAGATCGTATTGTCACGCGAATTGATCACGCGTTGCGAAATGCTCGCGGTGAACGTTTTCTTTCAAACTAGTTGATCCCTTGAAGCAGGGGGAGCGCGTCAACGAGGCCTAATCCGTTATTGAGTTGCTTACTGCCAACGTTGTCGGCATCGGCGCGATGGTTCGGGTAAGTGCGCTCGCGCTCGATGATTAGGAAGACGAGCGCCAAGAAGAAAAAGCAATTTGCAGTACCCACCCACAAAAGAACGAGGAGAGAGCTTCATGAGACCGAAGGCGATGGCCACAGCCGCACTGCTGGCCAGTATGGGGAGCGCAGTCGCGCAGTCTAGCGTCACGCTATACGGCGTGGTGGATATGAACATCGAATACGCCAATCATGTCGGCAGCATACCGACCGCAACGAATGGCTTTAACCCGGGTCCGTCGAACAATGTCGTCCGCATGAATTCGGGCGGTTGGGCTGGCTCGCGCTGGGGTCTGCGCGGCACCGAGGACCTTGGTGGGGGTCTTAAAAGTTTGTTTGTACTGGAGAACGGCTTTAACCTCGATACCGGCACTCTGCAGCAGAGCGGCCGCCTATTTGGTCGTCAGGCTTTTGTCGGGCTGTCGAAAGATGGTATCGGTCAGATCACCTTTGGTCGACAGTACACCTCGCTGTTCGATGCGCTTGCGAATTTCTCTCCTACCGCATTCGCTACGCAGTACGAGCCGGTGGTGCTGGAGACGGGCGCCAACTTCCGTGAGGACAATGCGATCAAATATAAAGGGCAGTTCGGCCCGGTGACGGCAACGGCGCACTGGTCATTCGGTACCGGCTTGGCGCTACCGGCTTCAGTCGGAATCTTGACTCCAATCGGTGGCAATGGAGAAGTTTCGGGAGCATTTCGCCGCGACTCCGCTTATGGCGCTGCCATTGCGTATTCGAGCGGTCCCGTAGGCGTAACTGT
The DNA here is from genome assembly GCF_014170355.1 of Cupriavidus sp. UME77. NCBI lineage: Bacteria > Pseudomonadati > Pseudomonadota > Betaproteobacteria > Burkholderiales > Burkholderiaceae > Cupriavidus > Cupriavidus sp. UME77. The sequence goes on along the minus strand of NZ_LZZU01000004.1, from coordinate 54,534 downwards.
CGCCTATGACCAGTGGAACCCGACCATCGGCGCGAGCAGTGGCACGATGAAGAAGGCGGCGCTTGGGGCCAGCTACTCGTTCAGTGAAACCGCGAGGGTCATGGGCGGTTATCGCTGGGGACAGAATAAGAACGCGTCTGGTGAGCTTATCCAGCGTGACAATTTCTATTGGATCGGCGCAACTTATCAGGTAACACCCGCCATCGGCCTGGCGCTTGAGTACAACTATGACGACATGAAGAATCTGTATGGGATCAATGCGCCCAACCCGTGGCAAATTTCGCTTCTAGCAAACTATGCATTGTCCAAACGCACGGACCTGTACTTGTCCACGGCCTACGCAAAGAATGCAGGGCTGATGCTTGAGTCTCTTGGCACCTTTTATGCGAACACGCTAGCCCTTGGCAACAGCTACGCTCTGGCCAATGGCCAAAGTAACATGCTGGGCGTCGCCATCGGCGTTCGCCACAAGTTCTGAGCATGGAGGGTCCGACGCAACAGGGCTGGACTCCGCTGTTTGGCCGACACTGCTGCGTCGAGCTTCCTTTTGGCTATGCCGGTGTAGGTGCCGGCGTAGTTTTTCTTTGGCTCTTCGCCGATCTTCGTGATCGCTTAGAAACAAAAATGGCCAACACGCCCACCACTGCTATCTTGGAGTTAGGACACAACAAGAATCAGGAAGATGGAGGTTGGCCCCACGCAATTGCATGGCCCAGCTCGACTGCTGGGAAGGCTATCGCATAGGCGGTAGCTGGGAGGAGTCCCGGCGGTCTTGCATCATCCGGCTAGAACCCAAAGGACGTCGGAGGCGCTGCTGCGATACTGGGCAACTTGTATTCCTACCGCGATTCGATGCGCTGAAAGGTTGTCGGGGGTGCAAAATCTGGTTGGGGGGAGGGCTGGCAGGAGCGCCGGCCACTCGGGGGCTTTGTTCCGATGACGCGGGACGAGGCCCGCACCGTTCGATATGCACTAGGAAAATCCGTACGACGAAGAGATCGGCAGAGTTAGGCGCCCTCGAGAAGGCGCCGTCGGATGTAGGCAGTTCCCTCCATTAGCCGACGGGCCGTTCGGGTGAAATGCACTTCGCGGACGGCCCACTCGTCGTTTGCAGATCGTTCGACGTGCGCGTAGATACCCAGCACCCCGCTCGGATGACCGATTCGGATGCGCGCCGGGCCGACGTGGCTGGCACGCACTTCGGCGGGGATCGATCCCGCGATCTGCGCCGCCACGGACAGGCAGACGGAACCTCCACCCGGAAATGCTTTATGCATGACCCCGCCTTTGAGCACCATGCGGGCGACCAGGTCGACCTCCGATGCGTTGACGATGCGGTCACCCGCGACGTTTCGATAATCCTGCGCAGGGCCGACGAGGATTTGATATGGCGTGATCGTGGTTTCTAAGCCACAATGCTCGGCAGCCCAAGCCCGAACCTCTTCGGCAGCCTCATAGACTCGGGGGCCTAGCTGACCGGGCAGTTCCGTACCGGTGGCCCCTAGGTCCGCGGCTCGGATGAACACGCAGACCGTACCGACGTCAACGATGGAAACATCAATCTCCCTGTCAAGCTTTGAGACATACACTTTGTCAATCGAGTTCCCGGTGGGGAGCAGCTTGCCAGTCGCGCCTCCGCTAGTGTCCGAGTAGTCTAGCGAGACTTCTGCTCCGGTTCCTGGTACGCCATCCACCTCGCAGTCGCCTTCCACCTTGGGTTCGCCGCCAGCGCAATTGATATTCATGCGCAAGATCTTCCCGGTGTTGGTGTTGTGCACGCGTACAGTTGTGACCGGTTCTTGCACGGCAATCAGCGACTCCTGCAATGCATAGACACCGGTGGCGGAAGAAATGTTGCCGCAGACGATCTCGTAGTTCACGGTTGGCTCGTCGATGCCGATTTGCACAAAAGTGTAGTCAATGTCAGCGTCTGGCCGCGTTGGGGGACCAATGATGGCGCATTTACTTGTAAGGATATCGGCTCCGCCAAGCCCATCAATTTGACGTACGTCAGGACTGCCGAAAAGCGCGAGTAGAAACTTTCGGCGCATCTCTGGATCTTGGGGCAAATGCCGCTGTGCAAGGAAGACGGCTTTGCTCGTGCCGCCCCGCATGAGCGTGACGGGCACGCGAACTTGTTCTTTCATACTCGGCATCTATGTGGTTGGTTCGTTCCACGGAGTATGTTCGTCTTCGCATGCATCGTCACTTCATTTTGACTGCTGTCCCTTTAGAATCGCTAAAGGATTTTTCATTGTTTATCTACACTAAACAATGAAAAATAGAACTCCAATGACTCCGCCGCGCCGGATGGTCAAAGTTGACCCTGCAGTGGCGATCGCCACCTGAATTGGAGACTTCTTTGAAGATCAGCAAACGAACGGAACCCCATTTCCGCGAGATCCCTGGCGGCATGGTTCTCGTTGCCACCGGCGTTGGGGGCAATCCGCCTCAGTTCCCGCCAATCGTATTCGTGCATGGTGAGGAGCAAGCAGAAGAGTTTGAGCTCGGCCCGATCGGACGTCTGTACAGCTATACCGTCGTTCACCCCGGTAAGGACAAGACACCTTACGGCCTCGCGATGGTTGATTTCGAGCCTGACGTGCGTGCATTCGGGCGGCTGCTATTTGACGGTCAGCCTCCCGCAATCGGAAGCACCTTGCGCATCGTGCCTTTTGCGCTAACAGACGGCACTCCCGATTACGCTTTCCAAGAATGAAACCATGAATCAACCACTGATCACCGGCGTCGGCATCACCAATTTTGGTCGATTCCCGGAGTTGACCGAAGAAGCGCTGGCGCAATCCGCAATTCTTGACGCTCTGACCGATGCCGGCATAACCATTTCCGACGTCCAAGCATTCTACTGTGGCAACGCTCTTGGAGCATCCTTGCCGGGGCAGCGTACCCTGCGTGAGCTCCACACAGAGGGTGGGGCAGTCTACAACGTGGACAATGCTTGCTCGAGCGGCGCCACCGCATTGAACCTTGCGCTGCAGGCGCTTAAGGTAGGTCAATACGACACTGTGGTGGTGTTCGGCATGGATCAACTGAGTAGCCTCGGTGGCGGACCACTGCAGCTTAGCCAGCACGACTGGAATAACAAGCGCGGCATGATCATGCCCGCTCTTTATGCCATGCGGGCGAAGCGGTACCTGTACGAACACGGTTTGGAAACCGAGACACTCGCGGATATCTCCGTCAAGAACCGTAAGCATGGCGTTCTGAATCCGATTGCCAAGTTCGCGGAGCTTGCTACGCGCGAGGAAATCCTCGCATCTCGCGCGGTCGCTGAGCCGCTCACGCTGCTGCAATGCTGTCCCGCTGTAGTTGATGGGGCAGCCGCTGTTGTATTGACCACCAAGCCCTCTTGCGGTGTGGCGAAACCTGTCCGGGTCCTCGCGTCGGTCGTGCAGTCCGGCCTTTTCGAAACGGAGCCGGTCGACATGACGGAGGCAGAGATTACTGCTCGCGCCGCGAAGCTCGCCTATGAACAAGCTGGCATTGGGCCTGGTGACCTAAGTCTGCTGGAGGTTCACGACGCGTTCACCATTTCTGAATTACTGTACTACGAGGCGTTGGGTCTGTGCGACCGCGGCGGGGCGGCCAGCCTGTTGGCAAGTGGCGCTACAGCGTTGGGCGGACGGGTGCCCGTGAATCCGAGTGGTGGCCTTCTAGCGAAAGGGCATCCGCCCGGCGCAACCGGTGTTGCGCAAATCGTCGAGGTATGTGAGCAACTCCAGAACCGAGCAGGTGCACGCCAGGTGCGAGGTGCGCGGTTCGGCCTCACGCAAGTCACCGGGGGCGGAATCTGGGGCGTGGATCACGCAGCTTGCTCCATCCACATTCTCTCACTCTGACCACAAGCACATGAATCAGATCACCACTTCCGCTACAGGGGCGCCGGCCACACTGGACGGTCTTGTTGCTATTGTCACTGGCGGTGCAAAGGGCATTGGATTTGGCATTGCGCGCACGTTGGCTCAAGCTGGTTGCCGCATCGCGCTATGGGATCTTGACGAGGTGGCACTGCAGCAGGCCAAGCAGGCACTTGTTGGCGAAGGCGCAGAAGTTGACACGTTCTCGGTCGATGTGAGCTCCTTCGAGCAGGTGGAAGCCGCTGTCGCGCAGATTGCTGCAGCCCACGGACGCGTTGACATCCTTGTGAACAATGCCGGAATCGGCGGCGATAGGCTCGTGTCCAAAATGGATTTGGATTTTTGGAAGCGGGTTATCCAGGTGAACCTCGACTCACAGTTCATCTGCGCGAAGGCAGTCTTGGCGCACATGGCTGAGAACAAATTTGGTCGCATCATCAACATCAGCTCACGTGCATGGCTGGGCAACCGCGGGCAAGCCGCATATTCGGCTTCCAAGGGAGCCGTCGTCAGCCTGACGCGTTCTCTTGCGCTGGAGTATGCGCGCAAAGGCATTACCGTGAACGCGGTGGCGCCTGGCATCGTCGATACACCTTTGTTCGCATCATTAACAGAGGAAGTTAAGCAAAGCCTGCAAAAGTCGGTACCGATGGAGCGCATCGGCAGGCCGGCGGATATTGGCCAGGCCGTCCGATTCTTTGCGGAACCAGGCTCGAGCTACGTGACCGGCCAACTTTTGTACGTATGTGGCGGCCGAAGCCTCAGTAGCCCGTCCGTCTAGCGATCTGATGTAATTCCGAGAACTCCCAAACGCTACTTAAGCATCACATGCTCGCAAATACATTTAGCGGATTGAAAGTGGTCGACTTCACGCAAGTGATGGCGGGTCCTACCTGCACACTTTGCTTGGCGGATCTTGGGGCCGAGGTGGTGAAGGTCGAAACTCCTTCGGGAGACCTCGCTCGCGCACTCTCTCCGTGGGTCAACGGCGAAGGAGTTCCATTCCTGGCCCTGAATCGCAACAAGCGCAGCATTGTTCTCGATCTTAAGCAACCGGAACATCTGGAAGCAGCCCGGCAACTCGTCGCAGAGGCAGATGTGCTGGTGGAGAGCTTCCGTCCGGGTGTGATGGCGCGATTCGGGCTTGACTACGCCACGGTGGCAGAGAGGAATCCGAAACTGGTCTATTGCTCGGTGTCAGCCTATGGACAGCTTGGATCCACCCGGGATTTGCCTGGTGTGGACGGTGTGTTGCAGGCGGTGAGTGGGCTCATGAGCGTCACGGGATCGCAGGGCGGAGAGCCCTGCAAGGTCCAAGTGCCGGTTGTCGATCTCGTCACGGGGTATCTAGCCACTATCTCGGTCCTTGCTGCCCTTGCGGAGCGGCAGAAAAATGGACGGGGGCAGCATGTAGAAGCGAGCATGTTCGCGAGCGCCATCGCGTTGCAGCACACGACCTTTGCTACCTACTTCGCGGACGGCAAAGTGCCAGGCCCACAGGGAAATGCCGCACCATACTCCACGCCAAACGAAGCGTTGCGCTGTTCCGACGGATGGATCATGGTCGCGGCATACCACCCCGCGCGCTGGGAGGCTTTTTGTGGGGCGATCGGGGTCCCGGAGCTAGCCAATGATCCGCGATTCTGCGATAACAAGAGTCGCCTGCAGCATCGTGAGGCGCTGCTGGGTGCGCTGGAATCGCACATGCGTGCTCATCCTCGAGCATTCTGGCTCGAGCAGTTCGCCGCCGTGGACATCATCTGCGGACCAATCAATGATTACGCCGAAGTGGTCCAGTCGACAGCCTTCGTCGAAGGGGAGCTTGCTGAGTCCATGCAGCATCCCGTAGCAGGGGCGCTGACAATGCCGCGCAACATGATCGGCGCCGTCGGGGAGCGGCCCCATGCGCGTCGTCCTGCGCCAACCATCGGGCAGCACACGCGCGAAGTCCTTACCGAGATGGGCTTTCCCAGTGACAGCATCGAGGCTGTAGTCGCATCCATTCCCCAAAGAAACTAAATTGTATCCATGTCGATTACGTTGAGTATCCATGACGGCGTTGCGCTCGTCACTCTGAACCGGCCCGATGCGATGAACTCGATCGACCCCGAGTCGAACGAGAAATTGCTCGAGGCGTGGGATGAGGTCTCGCGGAACGAAGCTATCCGAGTCCTTGTCGTGACGGGCGCAGGAGATCGGTCGTTTTGCACCGGCGCTGACCTAAAGAAGACGATGCCCCCCGCGGAAAGTGCGGCGAGCCTGCTCTACGGGGGCGGCACAAGGGGCTTGAATTTCGGGTCACTCCAGACCCAGAAGCCAGTCATCGCAGCTGTCAATGGCTATGCACTGGGCGGCGGACTTGAGCTGGCCCTGGTGGCGGATATCCGAATCTGTTCGGACAATGCGCAGTTTGGCTTGCCGGAGGTACGGGTGGGGAGCATACCAGGCGCTGGCGGCACACAACGTCTAGTTCGCGCGGTTGGTCAGTCGGACGCGATGTGGATGCTTCTGACTGGCGAACGGATCGATGCCGCCGAGGCACTGAGGATCGGCCTGGTCAGCAAAGTTGTGCCTCTCGCTGCTTTGCGGGACACCGCCCTCGCACTTGCAGGAAACATGGCGGCGAATGCTCCGCTGGCAATGACGGCGGTCAAGGGATTGGCCATGAGCGGGCGGGAGCTTTCGCTAGCTGCTGGATTGGAGCTGGAGCGGCAGGCGTTTGGCTTGTTAAGGGATACAGAAGACCGATTGGAAGGCCGGCGCGCGTTTGCGGAGAAGCGCGCACCTGTTTTCCGTGGGCGCTGATAGGTGAGCTGAGGCACGAGCTTCGGCAGAAGATGAATCATGAAAGGCGGTGACAGACCGCCTACTTACTGCAGGTCCCCGGCAACGTCATCGCAACGTAGCCAGAACATAAAACGGAGACAATAGTAGAGCCATGAAACGAAGACAAGTCCTCACAACCCTTGGCATTGGGGCCATCAGCGGTAGCCGATTGGTCCGGGCCCAAGTTTTTGGATCTTCTGACCGCACCGTCCGGATCATTCTGGGATTTCCTGCAGGCGGCGCGACCGATGCTATTGCGAGAATCGTGGCCCCGCACCTGGAAAAGCCACTTAACGCAAAAGTGATTGTCGAGAACAAGCCAGGCGCCGGCGCACGTATCGCAAATACCTACGTGAAGGCGGCAAAGCCGGACGGCAATACGTTGCTTCTCACTTCGTCTTCGTTGATGGCAGTCTATCCGCACGCCTATATGAACCTGGGCTACGATCCGTTGCTAGATTTTGTGCCGGTGACGTCTGTCGTGAATATGGAGTTCGGCTACGTTGCAAGCACCGCCGCTGCCCCCAAGGTAACGACGCTGCGCGAGTATGTCCAATGGGTGAAAGCGAACCCACTAAACGGAAACTATGGGGCGGTAGGAACGGGTTCTATCCCGCATTTTCTCGGGTTTCTCCTTGCGCGAGCCGGTGGTATCCAACTGAATCACGTTCCGTTTAACGGAGGTGCGCCTCATCTGCAGGCGCTCAACGGCGGACAGATTCCTTTCGGTATTGACGTCCTTGCGGGGATTGTTCCCCATCTGTCGACAGGCAGACTTAGGCTTTTGGCAACGAGCGGCACTGAACGTAGTGTGCCAGGTGTTCCGACCGCGTCTGAGGCAGGATTCCCCGATTTGGCTACTGAGGATTACACAGGACTGTTCTATCCAGCGGCCACTCCGAACAAATTTGTACAACATGTGCAGGGCGCGGTGAAGAGCGCGCTGCAGCAGCCTAGTGTGCAGGAGAGCTTTCGACTGCTGACATTTAAGCCCAGTGGCGCAGACTCAGCCCAGTTTACGCAGCGGGTCAACTCTGACTTTTACAAGTGGCGGAAGGTCGTCGCGGACTCGGGCTTCAAACCGCTCGACTGAGTCCGTCTCTTCATACGAAGTCTTGTCAGTAGCCAACTTGGAGAAGAAGAGCTTGAGACAACCTTTTAGATCACGTTTCTTTCGCCTGGCGACATTCATCTCTATCACTTACTCCCTTGTGTCGCCGGCCCTCGCACAGCAGGGGCCTGCTGCTCCCGCAAGGATACTCGTGGGCTTTTCACCAGGTGGCACGCTGGACGTCGTTGCGCGAGCGCTGGCCGAATACCTGCACGAACCGCTTAACCGCACTGTCGTTGTAGAGAACAAACCTGGGGCAGGCGGGCGCATTGCGGTAGAAGCGTTGCGTGCAGCGCCGGCGGACGGAAGCGTGGCGATGTTATGTCCGGACTTCCTGACATCTATCTATCCGTCCGTGTTCAGGAAGCTAAATTACGTACCGGAGAAGGACATCCGCCCGGTGTCGACCGCTGCCGAGTTTCCAATGGCTCTGGCTGCGCCAGCTTCCTCGCCAGCTAAAACGTTCGCAGAATACGCTGCGTGGGTGCGTGCGCATCCGGAGAAGGCGAATTTCGGCCACGCCGCCCCCGGAGGCCCAACTCACTTCCTAGGCTTGCAAATTGGCAAGATCATTGGGACGCTTCTTGAAGACGTCCCATTTCAAGGTGCCGCACCGATGATTACCAACCTAATTGGTGGGAATGTCGCCGCGGGAAGTTCAACTGTGGGGGATTTCGCGCAGTATCACAATGCGGGGAAGCTGCGCGTCCTGGCTATCACATCTGCGCAACGCTCGTCGCTCCTACCTGACGTGCCAACATTTACCGAACTTGGCCTGAAGGATCTCGCCGCGGTGGGGACGCTGGCCATATGCCTGCCGCCTCAAACACCTGCAGTCACCGTGGCTCAGTGGAGCGCTGCGGTTCGAAAGGCAGTCGGTGACGAGAAGTTCGCGAGCAAAATCCGCACGCTTGGCTTCGTTGCCGTCGGCGGCTCCCCGACCGAAGCGCTTGCCAGGTTCAATGCTTTGCGCAGCTTCTGGGAACCTATCATTAGAGCCTCGGGATTCAAGGCTGACTAGGCTGCATAAAGGCGCGGCCGGCCCTCAGCTGCGAGCCAGCCTATGTACCATTGGCGATGGTCCGGGTCTCGATGTATTGATAGCGGGCGATCCGCCTGAGCGATGGCGATGGATTTGGCGTGACCCGAGACATCTTCTGACGGTTCAGGCGGATTTTCAGTACCTTGAGGGCGGCAATCGGCGCTATATGAAGGTTGACGTCAGGACAGATCTGCCAAGGCATCACGCGAGAATTTCCTTTGACCCTGGCTCGCCCGGCGACTTTTCGCTATGTACTTGTGCGGGCCTGCCCCTCGAGCAATCGCTAGCGTACCAAACGGATCCACTCGCGAAACAGCCGCACGGGAGCGGCGTCCGCCCTCAGCGGATCACAGACCAAGTAGTAGCCGCGCTCCGTTCGAGCGACGTGATCCACGGCGATGACTAGGCGTCCGATGCGGATATCGTCATCAATGTAGGCCCGCTGGGCGATCGCGACACCCAATCCGTCTGCGGCGGCCTGGTAGCAGAGCGCCGCATTGGCCAACGTCATTCCCCGGGAGCGAGGCAGGCCGCCCAGGTCGGCAGAGGCGAACCACAAATCCCAGGCCTCAGGTCGTAGCATTGAGTGCAGCAGCGTGGCCTGCAGCAGGTTTTGCGGCGTCTGCAACTGTGCGGCAAGGCTGGGCGCGCAAACTGGAACGAATTCATCGTCGAACAGATGATCCAGCTCGACATCTGTCCATTCGCCCACGCCATGCCGTATGACGCAGTCAGCGCCCTCGAGCCGGATGTCGTCGGCCCTGGCGATCGTCGCGATCTCGAGGTCCATGTCGGGATGCTGCGCGTGGAAGCCGCCTAACCGAGGCATCAGCCAGCGGATGGCAAGGGTGGGGGTCACCTTCAGCCGCAGACGCTTGTCGAGTCGACGATCGGCCGCATCATCGAGCGCATCGTTGAGTTTATCGAAGGCATCGGAGACGCGCCGGGCGAGTTGCACGCCTGCCGCGGTGAGCTCGATCTCGCGCCCGGATTTCTGAAACAGCTGCAACCCCAGCCCGCACTCCAACTGCTTGATCTGCTGGCTGACGGCTCCCGGCGTCACGTGCAGCGCCTCAGCGGCGCGCGAAACGCCCTTGGCGCGGCATACCGCATCGAATACCCGCAACGGGCCAAGGAGCGCACGGAGTTTCTGCATAAGGCTGGAGTATGCCGGGGTTGGTGCTGTAAGGCAACGATGTCAGCCCTGTACGCAGTTCGCGTAGCGCACGCTACGCGGCGATCTGGGCCTCCCTGCCGTCGCAGGGTGCGACTCGCGGCACCAACTGTGCGATACGGTCCAGCATCCGGCCAGCGTGGGCGTCATGGGCAGACGAATCCTGTGGATCGGCTGCCGGGTCGGCTAGGTCGCTCCAGCTCGCACGTCGTATCCGCTTCGCACTCCATTTACGCCCGACACCGCGCACGAGAGCGGTCGTGCGAGCTGCTGCCACGGCATCCAAAATCAGGGCGAAACTGAGGGATGGCCGGGATTCGAAAATATCTGAAGCTTAAGATATTCACGAATCCCGGCCGACCCTCTATTCACCTGCACCATGTCGATTGAAATCGAGCGCGCGCAAGCGATTACCTGGATCCGCATCCAGTTGGCCCAGCATGGGCTGAGCCTGGCTGACTTGCAGGCCGCCGGCTGCTTTGCCGAGCCGCCGCCGACCCCAACGCCTAGTGTGGTGCGCTACCGCAACGCGCACGGGCAGGGCTGGGACGGGCGCGGCGCCATGCCGGACTGGCTGCAGCGGGCGGTCAACGCTGGGCAGACCGTGGAACATTTCCGGGTACCCATCGCGGCAGTCACGGGGCGCGCCGGGAAGGGGATTTCCGATCTGAAATAGAACGGTTAGCGAGCAGTGCAGTATGCGCCACTGCCCAGTGGGTGAGGATTGGTACGCGTTCGTACGCGGTCCGCTATAATGGGAGCCGTCATCTTCAAACTGCAAACGAGCTGTTTCCCGTGAAGAAACCCGACCTGCAAGCCAAGCTAGCCTACTGCGCCAAGACGCGCCGTTCCAACTATGCTGCAAGCCTGCGTCTTGAGGGCTACGACGTCACGCCAGCTGAGTCAAAGCGCAAGCTGCCTTCGCGTGAAGCTGTGCTGCAGACCTATCGCAAACCAGCCTGAGCTTGGACAAGTACGGCACCGGCCAGGATCCGTACTGCTACCCGGAGACGCACATACTGCGTAACCGGCTGGGCATCCAGGACGATGCGCTGCTTGCGCAAGCCGAGCGTGATCTCTCCGAGATCGCCGCCAGCCAGATCGATTTTTCGCTTCCCCCCTACGATCTGGCCTACCTGAAGCATATCCACCACACGCTGTTTCTCGATGTCTACGACTGGGCGGGCGATCTTCGCACCATAGACATCTCGAAGGGAAGCACACGTTTTTGCAACGTCAGCCGCATCGAGCCGGAGGCCGACAAGATCTTCCGCGCCATGGCGCAGCAAGCATGGTTCGAGGATTGGGAACGCCCTCAACTGGTCTGCGCTATGGCTGAGCATTTCGGTGACCTCAACATGATCCACCCCTTCAGGGAAGGGAACGGGCGCGCCCAGCGCATCCTGTTCGAGCACATCATCGTCAATGTCGGCTTCGAAATCAGTTGGTGGGCCGTCGAAGCGTCCGAGTGGATCGACGCTAATGTTGCGGCGGTCGTGTGCGACTATCGCCCGCTGGAAGCGGTGTTCGAACGGTGCATCGGACAGCGGATTGGCGATTGATTGGGGCTTGCCGCTCCCTCGCTGAAGGCGAAGACGGGTAAGACCGGCGCGAGCCATAGGGCGAAGGGGGCACTGCACGGATACCGCGCCAAATCGGGATAATCGAATGGAAGGGACTTCCCCGTCCCGAGGCTGCGGCGGAAGCCGCAAGTCGGCATCGAGGTGCGTGATGGCGTGTCGAAACGCCATCAAGACCACAGGAGGGGAAGTCCATGTCCATGGTTACCGCGGGGATCAATCTGGCCAATACCGTGTTTGCCGTTCATGGGGTCGATGCGGCAGGCAAACCACTTCTCGTCAAGTCGAGGGTTGCCCGTGATCAGTTGGCCGTACTCATTGCCGAGTTACCACCATGCCTGATTGGCATGGAGGGCCGTCCAGATTGGCCAGCAGGGGCGTTTCCCTCTTTGACCTTGGCCCCTTCAGCATCGAACAGCTTCGCTGTGGCGTGGCAAATGCCGGGACTGGCGCCGGCCAAGAGAGCGTGAAAAGTTGGTAAGCTTCGTTAAGGTTGGTGGCGCCGCTCAGGTCAGTCGGAGGGCATGCGAGGAGAGGTCATGACATTCAAGGCTCAGTGGTACCGAGACAAGTTCGCGAAAAAGCGCGACAAGGGCTTCTGCGGCTACCCGGTGGCAACGGTTGCCTTCTACGGGCCCGACGACACGAGTGCGACGAAGGTCTCTGTTGGTATCGTCGCACACGAAGGTGCTGACGCCGACCCGCTTGAGCGGTGGTTTTGCAAAACAACAGATGCGAGAACCGATCCAGAAGTTACCGAAGCAATCGTTCGATTCATCGACCAGCATGGTGCCAAATCGGTGGTGGCCTTCGATCGCATCATCGGGTGTCCGCATGAGGAAGGCATTGACTACCCGGAACGCGAGAAATGTCCGCAGTGTTCGTTCTGGGCCAACCGTGATCGATGGAGCGGCGAGATCATCAAGTAGACGTCAAGGCCAGCCCTTCTGTCGCGCCGAATGCAGGACATCTTCTGGACGAGAAGGGTGCCTTGGCGGGCACCTTCGAGGTTTTACTCGGAGGCGTCTCCGAAGACCCACTTCTCAAGCCTTCGGTCAGCATAGCCAATGCGAAGGGTTTTTCATTCGTACTACGTAGGCGTGCTGGCCTACTATGCGGCGAAGACGTCCGGGTCGAGTTTGGGAATAGCCGCGAAAGCTGGCTTCGCAAAGAAATAGCCTTGCATCAAGCTGACGCCGTACGCGATGAAGAAGTCACGTTCCCCTTTGGTTTCGATACCTTCAGCCACCACCCGAATACCGAGGTCATCACATATCGATAGAACGCCTCGCACGATGCGCTGGCGCACCGTATCGGTATCGATGCCACGCAGCAGAGCCATATCGAGCTTGACGATATCAGGCTGAAAATCTACAAGCAGGGCGAGCCCGGAGTATCCAGCGCCGAAATCATCAATTGCAGTCAGGAAACCAAACTCCTTGTACGCCTTGAAAATCTCGACGAGATGCATACGGTCACTGACATGCTCACCCTCGACCGTCTCGAATATGATTCGCTCAAGAGGAAACCCATTCTTCTGTGCGGCCTCCAGTGTGGTCCGTATGCAGACCTCCGGACGGTAGACGGCGTTCGGCAGGAAATTGATGGACAGAAATGCATCCAGACCGAGTGCGGCCGCGTTGGCGATAGCAACCTGACGGCAATGCTGGTCAAATCGATATCTGTTTCCGTCATCGATTTGCGACAGGACGGAATAGGCGGATTCACCCTTTGCACCGCGCACGAGCGCTTCGCATGCAAATACCGACTCGGTGCTAATGTCGACGATTGGCTGGAAAGCAAAGCCAATTTCGAGAGGCAACGGCGTGTCATTGCCGCATCCTGCGCATTGCTGCGCCTGTCCAGCCAGTTTTTCTTGGCTATGAATCCTAAAAGAGCCCATCTTTCCGGCGTTCCAATGTTGTAGTTGTTCGGGGCGATTGTTCTGCTTTCTGGCCGCCACCAGGCTATAAGTCTGCCTGCGCTCTACTGTCTTCGCAGACCTCACAATCGACAACCACGCCAGCATCGTCGATGTGGCCGATACGCACGCAGTTTCGCCCAGCGCCCTTCGCTTCATAGAGGGCGCGGTCGGCGACAGCCAATAGGGACTCGAGTGTCGTGATCGCATGACCGAGAGACGCCACGCCAAGACTGACCGTAGCCTGCAACGGGCCGGCTCGCGTGTCGATGGACGCGCTCTCGACGGCAACCCGTACGCGCTCGGCCACTGCAGCCGCTTCGTTGGACGTCGTGGATGGCAGTAGCAGAATAAATTCTTCCCCGCCAAGCCTCGCGACGATATCAGATGAACGCAGAATCCCCTTCGCTTCCGCGGCAATCCGTTTCAAGACCTCGTCACCGGCCTGGTGCCCTGCCGTGTCGTTGATACCTTTGAACTGGTCGGCGTCCAGCATGACGACTGAAAGCGAGCGGCTATGCCGTCTGGCACGTGCGATTTCGACTTCGGCAGCCTCGAAAAAATGGGCTCGGTTAGATGCCCCAGTCAAATGGTCGGTGGTAAGCAAACGCGTGAGGTTGTCGCTAGTCACTTTGCGTTCCGTGACGTCCCGAAACACAACCGAATAGCCAGAAAAATCACCCTCATCCTCGCGGAGTACAGAAACAAGAATTTGCCCCCAGTACCGCCGGCCGCCCTTCGTCTCGCACCAGCACTCCTCAATGTGCCAGCCTTCATCACGGGTCAGGGCGATGTGTTCTGGCGAGCGATGTGCATCAACCTCGTCGCGCGCGTAGAAATACTCGAGCGTGCGGCCGAGGATATCCGTCTCGGTAAAACCTGTCAGTTGCTCGACCGACGGGTTCCAGCTTTCGATACGGCCATTAGCGTCCAGTGTGAAGAATGCGAAATCATTGACATTTGTGTAGATTCCAGCGAGCCACGACTCAGTTTGCTTTGCCTGCCGCTCGGCAGCGACCTGCCGGGAGATGTCCGTTAGAACCGTCATCAACTGGTTTGCGTTCACCTTGATGATGGAACAGGCCAGAACAACCGCTCCGTCCTTGGTTGGCGTGACAAAGACACGGTGGTTCTCGCATACCGGGCCGCGCTCCGCCTCGAAGCTGGACACGAGATTCCGGAGTTCGGGGGCTACGGACGCCAGGCTGTCGAAAATATTCTCGATTCCGCCATTCCTGACCAGCGGCATCAGAAGCTGAGCTGCAAGTGGGTTCATCATGTCTACGAGCCCGGATTTGTCGCTGCGAACAATACCGACCGGCGAAAGATACATGAATGACAGCAGGGCTTCGTACTCGGTCTCTAGCGCGTCTTCAGCGATGCCAAGTGTGGTCACGTTGACACCTTTCGGTCGACGAGAATAAAGCGACTTCCGTTGTCCGGTGCTTTAAGCAATCGAAGCCGGACGGGCGTCGGGCGCATCCGCAACGTGAGTACGTAAGGAATTATTACATCGAGTTGCGGCTCATCCTCGAATCGCTGCGCCACCATGAAATTATTCATGCAAGGGGCGACTTCCGCGAAAAAGTGCCGCTCCAACACGCTCTTCGGCTTCAATCCCGCGCTCGTCGATTCGACGTCGTTGTAAACGGTGACGATGGCATCTGGTCCGAAGCCAATGATGCCGAAAGGAAAGGCGTTTAGGGTATCCGCGTCAACGGCGCTAAGTGTCTCAAGTGACACATTTTCGAAATTCTGACACACGACTAGTCCCTCAAGGTATTTGCGATGCGGGGGGCAACCTTCGGAGGCAGACTAAACCCCCCGAGGTGACAGACACACAGACAGGGGCCTCGGAAATTCTACCCTCGCCGCGTCAACGACGTAGATGATACAGCGGACTCTAGCGAGTCCGCTTGCTGGGCGAAATCCAGAAGGTAGTGATGCGAAGATACAGATTGTGGAACTGCAGCGGCCCTCGTCCAGAGATCGATATCCCGTGCCCAGTTTGGGTTTCACTGCAGTCAGATACACGAACCCTTCTAGAGCGGCGTTGGCGAGATCGCCGCAATTTCAGATTGAGTCGTTCCTAAGCTTGTTGTCGCAGGAGCGCCCAGATTCTTGGTGACAGTTTTTTGAAATGGCACGTA
The DNA here is from genome assembly GCF_014170355.1 of Cupriavidus sp. UME77. Taxonomy (NCBI): domain Bacteria; kingdom Pseudomonadati; phylum Pseudomonadota; class Betaproteobacteria; order Burkholderiales; family Burkholderiaceae; genus Cupriavidus; species Cupriavidus sp. UME77. The sequence continues at coordinate 38,852 of NZ_LZZU01000004.1, read as the reverse complement.
GAGGCTTACCCCACCGAGCCGCATAGCCCGACGGAGGGAAGCGGTATCCACTGGCGAGTTAGACGCATCTCGTTATACAGAAGTCATGAGTCCTCCCGCAGCGCCTGAATCATGAACGCGGCATCCATTGTTCGCTGGAGGCCGATCCAGATCGTTTTGGCGCCGGGCTCGCCATCACTCTTGCGCCCAAGGAATCCGCCCAGAGAAGCCACCAAGCGGATCATCTGATTGAGCGTAACCGGAGTCTTTGGACGGGCCTTTTTCGCGAGCACATATGTCCCTCGTATCTCGTCAGCGTCGAAGAACAGCGATGCGTCCAACTCAGGGCAGGTTCTGCCCAACCGCATCAGCCTGGCAATGCGCCATGCCACAACCATGTACAGCACCAAGGCCCGCTCCACACGCTCCATTTGCGATAGCTGCAGCGCCTCGACCTTGCATCCGGTCTTCAGGACGTGGAAGAACATCTCGATCTCCCATCGGGCTCGATACCAATCAATTAATTCGACAATGGCGTCCGTGTTCTGCGCCTCGCGATTGGTCAGGAGTCGCCACACCACAGGTGTGACGCCCGCCGGCGCACCGGTCTCGTGGGCCACCACACAAGTAACCGAGCCTGCCTGACCCGGCAGCTTCACACGTTGTGCGCGTAGTTCCTGCTTAACCTCGCGCGCCTTCTGGCCTGCGCGCCCCGGCAGGATGAAGGTGATTTCCCCAAGCGCCTGGCTGGCGTCGACGTTGTCCCACAGCTTCCCTGCCTCGGCAAGGTTGCGGTTGTATTGGGAACGGATCAGCCAGTCAGCGGGCTGACCGAGTTCACATGCGCGGGCCATCAGCGCCGCGATGTCGCCTTCCCGATCCGTCACATAGACCAGGCGTGTCTGAGGTAGCAGCGCCGCTTGCTCCGCAACCCGTTCGTACCCTTCGATCCACCGTATGCTTTCCTTGATGCCGCCACGCTGTCCGTTAGCGTCCCGAGGCTCCCGAGCCCACATCCATGCATCGATCACGCCCAGCGGCTCCCGATCCGGCGTGACGGCGTACGTCGGATGCAGATACATTCCCCTCTGCGCTTCGAAGCTCAGCGGCCCTAGTCCCTCCACCTCCTGGCCGTTGAAGTTCAATTCGGTTGTGTCAGCGATGCACAACACCACCGGGAATTGGCCAGCCCTGGCAGCGGTGCGCTCCCAATGTGGCTGCATCACATCCGTCCATTCGATCTCCTCGTTACCGAGGAATCGATACGCCGCCATGGTCTCCGACCATCCATCGCAAGCGCCCGGAATGCTAGCCGTCGGGTTGGCTGCAAACCGCTTGAGCAGTTCCTTCGCCCGCCGGTCCCGCCTGGGATCGCCTAGATTCAGCCCTTCAAATTCTTCGTCCACCCACGCCCCCGACTCGTTGTCCATTCGCACTGCCGGGTAGCCAGACGCGGTTACCCGCGCCCGGCCCCCTAAGAACCGTGCATGCTTCTTTCGACGCACACGGCTCAAGCCTCTACGAAGGCACCTTTCGGTACCCGGTCTCACAACTGTAGTTCTGGCGTACTACCGAGTTCTACGGCAATCGAGATGGTGCAGTTCGAGATTGCTCGCTGAGTCCGATCCGCCTTCGGTTCTTTTCACAATGTGGCGGACATCCCAAGGAGTGCCCTTTGTGATAGGTTCCTGACAGGTAGGACACAGGCGATCTTGCCTGAGCCAGACGCGGTAGAGCTTCGCACGGCCTCTTGACGAGTTCAGCGTTTTCTTGCCCCACCGGGACTCGAAGTACTGTTCCCATTTGGGGTCGTGCGGATTCGCGTTGGCTTTGATCTTGACATGCCGCTGTATTGGCGTGTCCGACTCTTGCAGCAGGGTAAGCTCCCGTTCCGTTCCATCCTCTTGTTTTTCTGTGGCGGTAAATGCCCAGTTCCGGGTGCCTCGGGTCTTGAAGTATTTCTCTTTGACCCATCTGGCTCCTTTATTGGGGTGTCTTCTCACCGCCCATCGCCATAGCATTGACCAGACATTGGCATCAACCCGAGCGAAGGTTTCCTTGGCGACTACATGGCTGTGGTAATTCGCCCATCCACGCAATACCGGATTGAGCAGCCTTATCAGGTTTGCCTGTTTAGCCGTCTTGTTGGCCCTGATGACTTCACGGATTTTGTCAAGATGAGCCTTGACGTTCGCTTTCGACGGCTTGACCAACAGCTTGCCGTTGTACTTGCGAAGGTTCCATCCGAGGAAGTCGAACCCATCCGTGATATGCGTTATTTTGGTTTTTTCCGGCGATAGGACAAGCCCACGCTCCGCCAGGAATTCGACCACGGCAGGCATGACTTCGCTCTCCAGCCATTCTTTCGAGAAGCCAGTGATGATGAAGTCGTCCGCGTAACGCACCATGTTCATTTTTAAGCCTGCCCGCCTTGCCTGCGGAAACTTCTCCGCTAGCCTTGCTTCGAGACCGTCCAACGTCATGTTGGCTAAGACAGGGCTGATAATTCCCCCTTGCGGGGCACCTGCCTCAGTTGGGAAGAGTTCGTTTTGATACACGAATCCCGCCTTGAGCCACTTCTTTAGGACCGCCTTATCCGTAGGGACATGGGCGAGCATCCAGTCGTGACTGATTTTGTCGAAACAGCCTTGAATGTCGGCCTCTAGCACCCATTGTGCATTTGCCTTTTTCGCGAGCGAGACGAAACACTGTCCCCCGGCATCCGCGGTTGAGCGCTCCGGCCTGAACCCATAGGAGTTCAGATCGGCGGTGGTTTCCGCGATCGGTTCCAATGCCAGCAAATGTAGCGCTTGCATGGCGCGGCACTTCATCACGGGTATGCCCAGCGGCCTCGTCTTGCCGTTTTTCTTCGGAATTAACACCCTCCGAAGCGGAAGGGGCGAGTAGCCCCGCCTCTTCAACGACGCCATCGCGTTGGTCTTTGCCTCCGGTGTTTTCCACGTTACCTTGTCCACACCGGGGGTATTCCTGCCTTGATTTTCAGTCACCCGCTTGACGGCTAATGCCTTGCCGCTGAACGAGTGGGTCAGTAGCCATTGCAAGGCTTTCGCCTTGTTATGGCGACCTTCCTGTGTCGCCTTCACTATACGCGTTTGCAGCCCTCTTACATGCCGTTGGACCTCGGCCCAATTGATGCCGTCCCACGTCATGCCAGAAGGCGCACGCGCCTGTGTTGCAGCACTCATTTGCTTTCCTCCCGTTAAGATGGTTCTGGAAACTCTCTGGTGAGGAGAGACCATGAGGAAGTCTGCCCGCTTTCGCGTGAGGTGATGTTGCAACCTCTATCCGTCCCATTACAGGTCGGCGTTCGCTTTTTCCTCGTTCCTGTGCCCGCACCGCCATGGGCAGACTTTGCAGCCTGCTGTCCCCGAAGGGAGCGATACGGGGTTTCCACGTTCCGCTTGCAAAAGTACGTCGGGTTAGGTGCCTGCTATTGACCGGGAGGCATATGGGTCACGAGAGCGCATTTTCGAAACCCTGTTCCCACCTCCATTACCGTTTTGGTTCAAGCGTAGAAGCCACTTCCGCTTGTTTCTCGTCACGATCTTTATCGCAGATTCAAATGTTTTCACCCTACCGACTATCTGGCACTTCACCGGCGCGTGGCTGCCAGAAGGGTATGCCTCTCGCGATTGATACCCCGCACCTTACGATGCTTCGTTACGTTGTCAGAGCCGCTCTTTATTCAGGCTCCTAGATTCAACCGGTGACACGGTTGGTTCCCTCCGTTGCCGCGGGAACAACTTCTGCAAGCGACCTCGTGTCGCAACGAAAAGTCGAGAGTAAACGCGAGTCCGCGCATGTTTACAACCCCCTGCGTCTGAATTCCGTCAGTTCTCGACTGCATGTAGTCGAGGGGGGCATCACTTCCGCATAGCGAGATGGGTTTAACTCTCGGCGTTCGTAAATCACACTCACACGGTTTAATCGGTGCTTGCAATACTACTTTGACAAGTACTGATCCTGGGATTTGATGAATTTATCAAATTCGTCTGAGTTATATATTTCGAGGCAGCCATAGAAAGCCATTTTTTTATCAGTGTATTTGCTGATCGCGGGCGTATTTTGATACGCATCAAGCATATATTTTTTGGTTGCCGCGTAGGGGTCATCTATAACTGCGAGATTGTCCTCGTTTTGCATGATCAAATGTTGACCATTGCCCATCGTCGAGTAGGCGGCTATAGCAATGTCTATATCAGACTTGATTTCGGAATCTTCTTTGAACTGACCGGATATGCAACTGGCTAATCCATAGTCTTTGAGTATTATTCTTGCAGTGCTGGTGTCAAATTGCGCCGATAAGGCGCTTCCTGAAATTAGTAGTGCAGATAATATAATCAGTCGTGAGTGAATTATCATTCATGAGTCCTTCCGCAGCGCCTAAATCAGGAAGGCAAAATATGTTGTTCGCTGCATGCCGATCCAGATCGTTTTGGCGCAGGGTTCGCCATCACTCTTGCGCCCAATGAATCCGCCCGGAGAGGCCACCAGGCGAATCCTCTGATTGAGCGTAACTGGTGTCTTTGGACGAGCTTTTTTCGCGAGCACGTATGCACCTCGTCCTAGACGTCGTCCTACTTGTCGCCGCCCGTGGGCGAAAGTCACGATGCCTTCCTCGGCAACTCGACAACTCGGCAGCCATCAACCTGATCGTGCATGACAGCGTGCACGCCCACCGCGGCTCGATTTCCGCCGAGCATGGGCTGGGCCAACTCAAGCGCGAGGAAAACCGCCGCTACAAGAGCGGCGTGGAGCTGGCGATGATGCGGGCGATCAAGCAGGCGCTGGATCCGCAGGGCTTGATGAATCCGGGCAAGGTGATCTGACAGGAAACGCCCGCCGGTGGCTTAGCGCGCCGCCGGAATTTCCACGACCTGCCAGCCCTCGTTGCGGTCCGCCAGGAATCGCATCACGGAATCGACGGTAACGGTCCTGATGCGGTCGGAGAAGCGCAGTTCAGTGGGATGATCGTCAAAGGCCACGTTGGCCTTGAACACGCGGCCACCCAGGCGCTTGAAGGTACCGATCTTCATCTCGGACGGCTGGTAGCCGGCCAGCTTGAGCCAGGCCTGCGCCTGCTCGCGGTTGACGATCTTGGCGTCCCTGGCTTCCACGGCTGCCAGCGTTTCCAGCACCCAGGTGTTGGAGTTCTGGTACTGCGTGGAGAATGGGTACGATACCAGGCTGTAGTTGACGTCGTGAACCGAGCGCAGGGCTGCGCCATCCTGCAGGCGCGGCAGCAGGCGATCGGCGATCTGCCTGGGAGGGACGATCAGGACGGCATCGTACGAGAACATGTCGTCCAGGAAGAAATTGCCGACGCCCTCGTACCACAGATCCGACTGCGCGGTGCCACAGCTATTGAGCAAATGGGCAATGCGCCAGCGCGCGTCCGCCGGGTTGCGGTAGATGATGCCGACGTGGCTGTATTTCAGCCCATAGCTGGACAGGTCCTGCCCCACCCGTCCCACCAGCGCCACGTTGTCCTGGCGCCGTTCCATCTCCGCCGTCACCTTTTGCGCCGTGGCCATGGCCTGGCGCAGCGTCTGCGTGCTGAGCGGCGTGTCTTCACAGCTCTGCCCCGCCGACGCGAGCAGCGGAACCAGCAGCAAGGCGAGCAAGGCGCCGGTGCGGCCCATCCGGTTCAAGATCATGGCGCGCCCCTTCACGGTTTCGCGGCCGTGGGAACCCGCTCGCGATAAAGCAACGCCTCACCGATCGTATTGGGAATAAAGGCGAGCACCTTGCCTGACACCACCAGCACGGTGCCGGTCGAATCGGCCACGGCGTTCACGGTGGCGCCGACCGAGACGCCCAGCTTCTCGAACGCGCTCTTGGCGACCTTGACCGAGGCCTTGCCCGCGGTGCTGACCGAGTCGAGGATCACCTCGACGGTATCCTTCCCGCCCTGCGCAATGCCGGACACGACAAAGGCGCTGCCCATGCCCGCCAGCAAGGAACCCTCCACCGGGCCCGCGCCACCGGTGCTGCCGGCCACACTGACGACAGGCGCGGCCAGGATCGACACCGTGCCAACGGAGACCTGCTCCGACCCGCCCATATTCCTGGACTGCGCACTGGCCGGCGCTACACAGAGCGACGCGCCAACGATAACCAGCAATGCAGAGATCGTTCGCACCGAAACCTTGCCTTCATAGAAGCTCATTGTTCTTTTTTCTCGAAAATGTGATCTTCTATTGTAAAGGCAAAGCCTTCGCGGGCAGTGGTGCCTGCCTGGCGCCGGACGAGCGCCCTGGAGTTCGCGGCGGTCCTGGGCGATCGCGCCCGCGATATTCCCCGAAACAGGCGGGCAGCCTGTCAACCGCCCTTCAACTCCGCCACGTGCTGGTCCTTCAGCTTGACGTAATTGGCCGCCGTATAACGGAAGAAGCCAAGCTCCTTCTCCGTCAGCGCCCTCGCCTCTTTCGCCGGGCTGCCGACATAGAGATGCCCGCTCTTGAGCACCTTGCCAGGAGGCACCAGGCTGCCGGCGCCGAGGATCACTTCATCCTCGATCACCGCGCCGTCCATCACGATGGTGCCCATGCCGATCAGGATGCGGCTGCCTACCGTGCAGCCATGCAGCAGCGCCTTGTGGCCGATCGTCACGTCGTCGCCGATGGTGAGCGCAAAGCCATCGGGATTGAACGGCCCGGCATGCGTGATGTGCAGCACGCTGCCGTCCTGCACGCTGGTGCGCGCGCCGATGCGAATGCGGTGCATGTCGCCACGAATGGTCACCAGCGGCCAGACTGAGCTGTCCGCGCCGATCTCTACGTCGCCGATCACGACGGCACTGGGGTCGACGAACGCGCGGTCGCCGAGTTGGGGGGCCTTGCCCTGGAAGCTGCGAATGGTCACGATGAAAGCCTGGATACGGAAAGTCGCCAATCAAGCGCGCGCTGCGGCGCCCGGTTGGCGCCGGGTCAGCGTGGAGCGCGCCGGTGCGAGCATTCTAATCCGCTGGCTGGCTGCCATGCAGCGCAGCGCCGCGTGATTCGCGTGGGCAAGGTGTCAATCAAGCAGCCTGAAGAGTCGCTTGCTTGTTCATGTCTGTGTTCTCCAGATTCGCTGCGGCAGCCGCCCGGTGCACGTGCGGCGCGCTCACTCTCAAATGGCCTCGGCCACTCCCGCCTGCAACGCCTTCTCCATGATCGAAGGCGGCTGCGCCCCAGCGATGACGGCATTGCCGATCCGGATCGTGGGCACGGAGCGGACCCCCTCGCGCTGCGCCTTCGCCTGCGCCGCCACGATCTGCGCTTCGCCGTCGGTGCCAGACAGGTGATTGCGCACGGCTTGCGCATCGAAGCCGGCGGATACAGCCAGCGGCACGAGTACATCGATCAGGCCGATGTGCTCGCCGCGGGAGAAGTACGCAGCAAAGATCGCATCGAACAACGCCTCCGCCATGGCTGCGTCGCCGGTCTGTTGGGCGAATGCCATCAGCCGGTGCGCAAGCCGGGTATTGGGCGTGACCGTGATCAGGTCATAGTTGAAATCCAGCCCGGCGCGCCGGCCCATCATCGCCACCTCTGCGTCCATGGCCTGCGAACGGGCCCAGTTGCCGAACTTCGCCGTGCGGTAGGCCTTGCGGTCGGCGCCTTCCACCGGCATGTCCGGGTTGAGTTCGTAGGGCACATAGGAAATCGCGGGGGCGACCTCGGTCGACATGCGCCCGATGGCGGCCTTCAGGTTGCGATGGCCAATCCAGCACCACGGGCAAATGAAGTCATAGGTGATCTGGGTGTCGACGGGTTTCATGACGGCTCCTTGCGTGAGTGATGCAGCCAGCGTAGACGGCGGCCCGCATCAGCGGAATGGCATGCCAGCGCAAACCTGCGTTGCCGGCGGCGCAACGCCAGGTTCGCGTGGGCGACGGCGCCACTAGGGCACAGGGCTGCGCCGCGAAGAAGTGGCGCAGCCGGCATGCGCGCCGCCGATCAGGGTAAGTACTCCCCTTTTCCGCTCTTGGCCGTTCCACGCAGCTGACCTACAATTTATCACACGATCACTAATCGATCGATCAATAGCAGAGGCAACCATGACCATCCGCAAGCTCGCGCACTTCTCGATCCGCACCACGGACCTCGAGCAATCCTGCGCCTTCTACGAACGCATTCTCGGCTTCAGGCAAGGCTATCGCCCCCCTTTCGATTTCCCCGGCGCCTGGCTGTACATGGGCGGGGACGAAAGTGAATTCGGCACGGTCCACATCATCGGCGCCGACCCCGGCAACCCCGGCGGGCTGTCCGCCTACCTCGGCGAGCGCGCCCCCTCGGCGGCGGGCACCGGCACCCTCGACCACATTGCGTTCCTGGCCACCGGCGTGGCGCAGATGTGGGCGAAGCTGGAAGCCGAGGGCATTCCGTGGCGCGACCGCACCGTCCCCAGCCTGGGCCTGCACCAGGTGTTCATCGAGGACCCTTCCGGCGTCACCATCGAGCTGAACTACCCCGCCGCCGAGGTGGCGGGCCTTGAAATCCCGGGCAACGGCGCGCGCGCGATCCACCCCGAAGTGGCAGGAGACTGACTATGACAACCCTATCGACACGGCCGAAGGCCATCATCGTGGGCGGCTCGCTGGGCGGGCTGTTCGCGGCCAACCTGCTCGCCCGCGCCGGGTGGGAAGTGGAGGTATGCGAGCGCGTTCCCGAAGCCCTTGCCGGGCGCGGCGCGGGCATCGTCACGCATCCGGAATTGTTCGAGGCCCTGGCCGCCGCCGGGGTCGATGTGGACGACTCCATCGGCGTGCAGGTGAAGTCCCGGCTGACGCTGGGCCAGGACGGCAGCGTGCTGTCGCAGCGTGAGCTGCCGCAAACGCTGACGGCATGGGGCAAGATGTACCACGTGCTGCGCTCCGCCTTCACCGGGGGCACCTACCGCACGGGCGCCAATGTGGTGTCGGTGCGCAGCGAGCCCGGCCGCGCCGTGGTAATGCTGGACGACGGCTCGATCCATCACGCGGATCTTGTCATCGCCGCGGACGGCTTGCGCTCCGCGCTGCGCGAGGACCTGTTGCCCGAGGCCAGACTCCAGTACGCAGGGTACATCGCCTGGCGCGGCCTGGTAGACGAAACGAGCCTGAGCGAAGCCACGCGCGACATGCTGTTCGAGAAGTTCGCCTTCTGCCTGCCCCCGCGCGAGCAGATCCTCGGCTACCCGGTGGCGGGCCAGGGCAACAGCACCCGGGTTGGGGAGCGCCGCTACAACTTCGTGTGGTACCGCGCCACCAGCGAAGACGTGGACCTGCCCGACCTGCTGACCGACGTCAGCGGCAAGCGCTGGTCCGGCGGCATCCCGCCGGGGCTGATCCGCCCTGACGTGCTTGCCGGCATGGAGGAAGCCGCGCTGGCCAACCTGGCGCCCCAGTTCGGCGAGGTCGTGACCAAGGCCGCGCAGCCACTGTTCCAGCCCATCTTCGACCTCGAGGTGCCGCGCATGGCCTTCGGCCGCGTGGCGCTGCTCGGCGACGCCGCCTTCGTGGCGCGCCCGCACTGCGGCATGGGTGTGACCAAGGCCGCGGGCGACGCCATCTCGCTGGTCAAGGCCCTGAAAGCGCATGACAGCGTCAGTGCCGCACTGGAAGGCTACAGCGCCGAGCGCGTGCAGGTGGGCGCGGCCATCGTCCAGCATGCGCGCCACCTCGGCGCCTATATGCAGGCGCAGCTCAAGAACGAGACCGACCGCAAGATGGCCGAGCGCTATCGCACGCCGGAAGCCGTGATGCGCGAGACGGCGGTATCGACGCGCTTCTGAGCGCGCCGCCGCCCTCCCGCCAGACCAACCGCCCCCAACGGAGACAACCTTGGAACACACCGCCCCCACCTTTGCCGCAGCCGCCCGCGAAAGCGCCGCGCTCGCTGCGCCCCCACCGAATCCCCTGCTCGCCGATCCGGCATTCCAGTCCCTGGTACGCGCGCGGCGCAGGTTCGCGTGGGCGCTGACCGCCATCATGCTGGCGGTGTACTTCGGCTACATCCTCACGCTCGCCTTCCGGCCCGCGTTGCTGGGCCGCCAGCTGACCCTGGGCCAGCCCATGAGCGTGGGCATTCCCGTGGGCTTCGGCATGTTCGCGCTGACCTTCCTGCTGGTTGCGGTGTACGTGTATCGCACCAACACCGTGTACGACCAGCGGATCGGCGAAATCAAGCAAGGGGCAGCAAAATGAAGCAAGCCAACCTTCGCGCCATCGGCGCGGCCCTGTTGCTCACCGCCTTGCCAGCCTTTGCGGCGTCGAGCTCGGTGGGCCAGGGCATGAACGTCATCGCCATCGCCATGTTCCTGATGTTCGTCGCCGCCACGCTCGTGGTCACGCGCTGGGCTGCCAGGAGCAACCACAGCGTGGCCGACCACTATGCAGCCGGCGGCAAGATCACCGCCCTGCAGAACGGCTGGGCCATTGCCGGCGACTACATGTCGGCGGCCTCGCTGCTGGGCATCTCCGCGCTGGTCTTCACCAGCGGCTACGACGGCCTGATCTACTCCATCGGCTTTCTCGCCAGCTGGCCGATCATCCTGTTCCTGATCGCCGAGCCACTGCGCAACCTGGGCCGCTTCACGCTGGCGGACGTGGTCTCATACCGCCTGCAGCAGCGCCCCATCCGCGCGTTCTCCGCGTCCAGTTCCATCGTCATCGTGCTGCTGTACCTGGTGTCGCAGATGGTGGGGGCCGGCAAGCTGGTGGAGCTGCTGTTCGGCTTCAGCTACACGGCGGCGGTCGTGCTGGTCGGCGTGCTGATGGTGGTCTATGTGTTCTTCGGCGGCATGCTGGCCACCACCTGGATCCAGATCATCAAGGCAGTGCTGCTGCTGGCGGGCGCCGCCTTCATGGCGTTCATGGTGATGAGCCGCTTCGGCTTCAGCATGAATGCGCTGTTCGCACAGGCCATCGAGGCCCACGGCAAGCATGCGGCCATCATGCGCCCAGGCGGTCTGGTCTCCGATCCCGTCTCCGCGGTATCGCTCGGCCTGGCGCTGATCTTCGGCACCGCAGGCCTGCCGCATATCCTGATGCGCTTCTTCACCGTCGGCGACGTCAAGGCGGCACGCAAGAGCATCCTGTATGCCACCGGCATCGTCGGCATCGGCTACGCGCTGATCATCATCATCGGCTTCGGCACCATCGCGCTGGTCGCCAGCGATCCGGCCTACCACACGCCTGCCGGCGCGGTGATCGGCGGCGTCAACATGGTGGCCGTGCACCTGGCCCATGCCGTCGGCGGCAACCTCTTCCTCGGCTTCATCTGCGCGGTGGCGTTCTCGACCATCCTGGCCGTGGTGGCGGGGCTGACGCTGGCAGGTTCCTCTGCCATCTCGCACGACCTCTATGCCAAGGTCCTGCGCCAGGGCAACGCCACCGACAAGGAGGAGATGCGCGTCTCCCGGATGACCACGCTCGTGCTGGGCGTACTGTCCATCCTGCTGGGCATCCTGTTCGAGAAGCAGACCATTGCCTTTATCGTCAGCCTGACCTTTTCGATCGCCGCCAGCTCGAATTTCCCGGTGCTGCTGCTGTCGATCTACTGGCGCGGACTGACCACGCGGGGCGCTGTGGTGGGCGGCTCTCTTGGCTTGCTGAGCGCGGTGGTGCTGACGGTGCTGAGCCCGACCGTGTGGGTGCAGGTGCTTGGCCATGCGAGCGCCATCTACCCCTACGAGTATCCGGCGCTGTTCTCCATGCTGGTGGCCTTTGCAGGCATTTACGTGTTCTCGGTCACCGACCGGTCCGCGCGCGGTGCGCGCGAACGCGGCGCCTTCAACAATCAGCTGGTCGATTGCGAGCTGGGGCTGATCAAGCCGCAGTAGGTCCCGTGTCCTGTGCTGCCGGCCCCACGCCGGCAGCCCGGCCGTGCCTCACAATTTATCACCCGATTGGTACAATGCCGCAAACGCTCCGCACGGGACGTGCCTGTCACAGGTGAACGAATGAAACGAGACGCAACGCCGCCGGAGACCCCTGCCGCGGCCAAGACCGCAAAACGGCTGCTCCCCGAAGAGCGGGAGCAGCAGATCGTGCAGAAGGCCATCGAGCACTTCACGCGCAACGGATTCTCCGGCAGCACGCGCGATCTCGCCAAGCAGATTGGCGTCACCCAGCCCTTGCTGTACCGCTACTTCTCCAGCAAGGAGGCGCTGATCGACCGGGTCTACAGCGAAGTGTTCCAATGGCGGCCCGACTGGGAACGCCAGATCGCCGATCGCGCCACGCCGCTGACCGAACGGCTGTATGCGTTCTACCTCGACTATGCGTCCGTGATCCTGCGCGAGGAATGGATCCGAGTCTTCATCTTTGCCGGCCTCACGCGCGAAGGCATCAACAACAAGTACCTCAACAAGCTGCGCAGCAAGGTCTTCCTGCCCGTGCTGGCCGAGGTGCGCGCCGCGTACGGCATCCCCGAGCCGCGCAATGCGGCCGAGCTGGAAGCCGAGGTCGAGATGATCTGGGGCCTGCACGCGGCCATCTTCTATCTCGGCGTGCGCAAATGGGTCTATGGCCTCAAGGTGCCCTCGGACATCGATGCCGTGATCCGCCGCAAGGTAGACATGTTTCTCCACGGCGCGCCTGCCGTCATGCGTTCCCTGCGCGCGCCCGACACGCCCGGCAACTGAGCCCCTGCAGGGATAGGCGACACCCTTACCGCTGGAGTCTTACCTATGGACAAGCTGCTGGCATTGAAGCTGTTCGTCGAGACCGTCGACGCCAAAGGGTTCTCCTCCGCCGCGCGGCGGGTCAACCTGGCCACGTCATCGGTGACCCGCATGATGGACAGCCTGGAGGAGGAGCTGGGCACCGTGCTGCTGAACCGGTCGACACGGCAGGTAACGGTGTCCGAGGCCGGCGCGGCCTACTACCAGCGAGCGCGCAAGATCCTCGACGCGGTGGCGGAAGCCGATGCGCTGATCGCCGACCGTGGCGATACGCCGGTGGGCCAGCTTCGCGTGTCGCTACCGGTGGCGTTCGGGCGCCGCTGCATCGCGCCGTTCCTCGGCGGCCTGATCGCGCAGTATCCGAAGCTGGAACTGGAGGTCACGCTGACCGACGAGATTGTCGACCTGCTCGGCGAACGCATCGATCTATCGATCCGCCTGGGCAGCGCCGCGTCGCTCGATGAAGTGGTGGCGCGTCAGATCGGCACGTTCCGGCGCAGGGTGGTGGCAAGTCCTGGCTATCTGCAGCAGCGCGGCATCCCCACCGCGCCGGCGGAACTGGCCGGGCATGCGTGCCTGCGCTTCACGTATGGCGCGGGCACGCAAATGTGGACCTTGCTGCGCGGCACCGAGGAAGTCCAGGTGCCCGTTCCGGGCACCTTCAAGAGCAACAACGCCGAAGTGCTGCGCGAACTGGCGCTGGCCGACGGCGGCATCGCCCTGCTGCCCGACTGGCTGGTCGACGACGATATCCAGAGCGGGCGCCTGACCGCCATCCTGGACGACTGGACCGTCAACCCCAACCGCGCCAGCTCGGCCATCACCGCGCTCTACCTGCCCAACCAGCGCGGCTCGCGGCGCATCGCCGCCTTCCTTGACTTTCTCTCGCGGATTCCCGGGCCCACCGGCCGGAACGAAGCGGGCGGCTGACGCCTCCTCCCCCCTCCCCCTTGCCGCCAGCGCAACGCAACGTTGCGCGGTGGCCCGATTCTCCGGCGACGGGTTAGCACCTAACCTTGAGGTCATCTCTTTCCGAGACAGCCAGCGCGGCGCGAAGGCAAGCCTGCTGCCGCCGACCGACCCATCGCACTTGACGGAGAACCACCGTGACCCACCATCTCTTCACCCCCGTTCGCCTCGGCAACCATACCTTGCCGCATCGCATTGCCATGGCGCCATTGACGCGCTCGCGCGCCGGCCAGCCCGGCAACGTGCCCACCGCCATGAATGTCGAGTACTACCGGCAGCGTGCCGGCGCGGCGCTGATCGTCACCGAAGCCACGCAGATCTCGCAGCAGGGGCAGGGCTACGCCTGGACACCGGGCATCCATAGCGAGGCGCAGATCCAGGGATGGCAGGCGGTCAGCGACGCCGTGCATGGGCAAGGCGGCATCATCTTCATGCAACTGTGGCACGTCGGCCGCGTCTCGCACCCGGTGTTCCAGCCCGGCGGCGCGCTGCCCGTGGCGCCCAGCGCCCTGCCCGTCCCCGGCAAGACCTTCATTATCGACGCGCAGGGCAACGGCGCCTGGGGCGACGTGCCGGTGCCACAGGCGCTGACCCTGGCCGGCATCCACGACATCGTGTCCGACTACCGGCACGCGGCCCGCAACGCCATGGCCGCGGGCATGGATGGCGTGGAGATCCACGCCGGCAACGGCTACCTGCTTGACCAGTTCATCAACTCCAACAGCAACCAGCGCGACGACGCCTACGGCGGCAGCATCGAGAACCGGGCACGGCTGCTGCTGGAGGTGGTGGACGCGATCGCGGCGGAGGTAGGGCCCGCGCGCGTTGCCGTGCGGCTGACGCCCGTGGGGCGCTTCATGGGCATGGGAGATGCATCGCCTGAAGAGACCTTCGGCTACATCGTGCGCCAGCTCGACACCCGGGGCCTGGCCTACCTGCACCTGGTTGAGCCGGCCATGGTCGGCACCGTCAAGGAAGAGCACGCAGATCCCCGCTGGGACGCGATCATCCAGCAACTGCGCGCGGCCTTCCGCGGCGTGCTGATGCTGGCGGGCGGCTACGGCCGCGACAGCGCCGAACACGCGCTCGCCAGCGGCCGCGCCGACATCATCGCCTTCGGCCGCCCGTTCATCGCCAATCCCGATCTGCCCGCCCGGCTGCGCGGCGGCCTGCCCTTGAACGCGCCAGATGCCACGTCATTCTTCGGCGGCGGTGCCGGAGGCTACACCGATTATCCGGCCGCGGCGTGAATGGGGGTGGCCGGCAGGCGATCGGCGTGCTCGGCCGGGTCGAGCGCCGCCCCCCTCTCATACTTTGGTTTGGGCGCCACAGACCACTCGTCTGATTGTTGCCGGTCGACACGGCTCCTACCATGCGAGTTGAGCCGCGCCTTCCCGCCGCTGCCAAAGGTCCCGATGCATGCAATGCGCGCCGCGGGCCTCTATCGATACAAGGATTCCCGCAATGAACCGGCATCGACTCCCGGCAGGCCAGGCATGAAACGCCGGCCCATCTTTCTCGCGGCAGCAGGGGCGGCGGCTGTTGCCCTGCTGGCTGCCGCCGGCATCATGTGGGAGCCGGCCATCGCGCCGGTCGCCGCGCCCGCGCCTGCTTCCTTCGACCGGGCGCTGACACTGGAGGGCGCCCGCGTGGTGGCGCTCGGCGACTGCGCGGTATGCCATACGGCCAAGGGCGGCCAGCCCTTCGCCGGCGGCCTGCCGCTGGTCACGCCGTTCGGCACCATCTACTCGACCAACATCACGCCCGATGCGCAAACCGGCATCGGCAACTGGTCGCTGGACGCCTTCACGCGCGCCATGCGGCGCGGCATCGCGCGCGACGGCCACCAGCTCTATCCGGCGTTTCCGTACATCCACTTCACCAGGATGTCGGACCGCGAGATCGAGGCGGCCTATGCCTACCTGATGCGGCGCGAGCCCGTAACTGCCACGCCGCCCGCCAATGCACTGATCTTCCCGCTCAACTTCCGGCCCCTGGTCGCCTTCTGGAACGTGCTGTTCCTGCGACCCGGCGAAGCGCAACGCGATCCCGCGCAGGATGAAGCCTGGAACCGCGGCCGCCTGCTGGTGGACGGACTTGGCCACTGCGCCGCCTGCCACTCGCCGCTCAATGCGATCGGCGGGGAAAAACCGGGCCGCGCCTTCGATGGCGGCGTGGTGGACAACTGGGAAGCGCCGCCGCTGAACCGCCTGGCGAGCGGTCCCGTGCCTTGGACCAAGGCGCAGCTAAGCACATACCTGCGCACCGGCATCTCCGCGGCGCATGGCGCGGCAGCCGGGCCGATGCTGCCAGTCACGCTCGAACTGGCCACCGTGCCAGAGGCGGACGTCGATGCCATTGCGAGCTATCTGATGTCGCTGCAAAAGCCGGCACCCGCGCCCGCCGTGGTGCCGGTCTCGGCGGCCGTGGCCGACCAGTCCGCCATCGCGCGCGGCGCGACGCTCTTCACCGGAGCGTGCGCCGCCTGCCATGGGCCTGGTTCGCCAATGCAGAGCGTGGGTGGCCGCCCCAGCCTCGCCACCAGTTCCGCGGTCAACGCGAGCACGCCGCGCAACACCATCCAGATGATGCTGCAAGGCGTGGCATGGAACGGCGAGGACGCGATGCACTACATGCCAGCGTTCGCACAGGGCTTCGACGACCAGCAGCTTGCCGACCTGGCGGCCTACCTGCGCGCCACCTACACCCGGCAGCCGCCGTGGACCGGCGTGCAGGACACCATCGCTAAACTCAGGAAAGAGGACGAATCGAGATGATCAAGCTTACCGTCAACGGCGCCAGTCACGCGCTGGACATCGATCCGTCCACGCCGCTGCTCTATGCCCTGCGCGGCGAGCTGCACCTGCACGGCGCCAAGTTCGGCTGCGGCCTGGGCCAGTGCGGCGCCTGCACCGTCATCGTCGGCGACCGCCCGGTGTTTTCGTGCCTGATGCCGGTGGCAGCGGTCGGTGCCCGGCCGGTGCGCACCATCGAGAGCCTGGGCACCGCCGACAAGCCGGGGCCCTTGCAGAAGGCGTTCATCGACCACCAGGCGGCGCAATGCGGCTACTGCATCGCTGGCATGATCATGCGCGCGCAGGCCCTGCTGGAGGTCAACGCGCATCCCACCGAGGCCGAGCTGCGCGCGCACATGGAACCCAACCTGTGCCGGTGCGGCACCCATATGCGCATCCTGGCGGCCATCCGCGCCGTGGCCGGCATGCCCGGCGCCGTGCGCCCGGGCGGGGTCAAGGCCGAGGGCAGCAAGGAGGGGGCGCAATGAGCGGCCATGACGACCACATCGACCTGGGCCGCCGCGCCATCCTGGTCTCGGGCTCGCTGGTGGTGGGCTTCACGCTGCTGCCGGGCCGCAAGGCCATGGCGCAGTTGGTGCTGGCCGACGAGGGTGCCGCCGTGCAGGTCGCGCGGCAGTACGGCGCATTGGCGGGCAGCCTGAAGACCAATCCCTATCTCGACGCCTGGATCAGGATCGCCCCCGACAACCAGGTCACGGTGTACACCGGCAAGGTCGAGCTGGGCACTGGTGTGCGCACCGCGCTGCTGCAGGTGGCAGCGGAAGAACTGCAGATGGCGCCCGCGCTGATCACCTTCCTGAGCGCCGATACCGGCCGTTCGCCGGACGAAGGGCTGACCGCCGGCAGCCACACCATGGCCGACAGCGGCAGCGCCCTGCTCAACGCGGCGGCCCAGGTGCGCGGGCTGCTGACCGACGCCGCCGCGCGACAGCTGCGTGTCGATGCCGCGTCGCTGTCGGTCGGCAATGCGCGCATCACGGCCCCCGACGGGCGCTCGCTGTCGTTCGGCGAACTGCTGCCCGCGGTGAACCTGCACCGCGCGGCAACACCGGCCTCGCCGCTGCGCGACCCCAAGTCGTTCTCCGTGATCGGCACGCCGATGCCTCGGCTGGACATTCCCGGCAAGGTCACCGGCAAGCCGAGCTATGTCCAGGACCTGGCCATGCCGGGCATGGTGCATGCGCGCGTGGTGTTGCCGCCTGCCTATGACGCTGCCCTGCTGTCGGTCGATGAGACCGCGGTCAAGTCCATGCCCGGCGTGATTGCCGTCGTGCGCGACGGCAACCTGCTCGCCGTGGTGGCCACGGGGGAATGGCAGGCAGTACTGGCTCAGCGCGCGCTCGGCGCCGCCTGCCGCTGGAGCAAGGGGCGTGCGCTGCCCCGCCCCGCCGACGTGATCGCGCAGCTCAAGCCGCTTTGCACGCAGCACATCGAGATCGCCAACACGCGGGGCGCTGTGCCGGCAGGCACCAGGACGCTGGCCGCCAGCTATTCCAAGCACTACCTGATGCACGGGTCGATCGGCCCCTCGTGCGCCGTCGCGCAGATGCAGGACAGCGTGCTGACCGTATGGACCCACTCCCAGGGCGTCTACCCGCTGCGCGACGGCCTGGCCGAGATGCTGTCGATGCCCAAGGACAAGCTGCGCTGCATCCACGTGGAAGGCTCGGGCTGCTACGGGCACAACGGCGCCGACGACGCCGCTGCGCACGCCGCCTATCTGGCCCGCGCGCTGCCGGGAAAGCCAGTGCGCGTGCAATGGATGCGTGACCAGGAAAACCTGTGGGACCACTTCACGCCAGCCATGGTCACCGAGGTCAAGGCCTCGCTCGATGCCGGTGGCCATATCGTCGACTGGGACTACGCGCTGTGGAGCAGCTCGCATAACGAGCGCGTGGTCAACGCGGGCCGGCTGCTGCCCGCCACCCAGCTGGCCAAGCCCTTCGTCCCCGCGCCCTCGGTCCCGATGCTGCAGCCCGAGGGCGGCGGCGACCGCAACGCGATTCCGCTCTACAAGCTCCCGGCCTCGCACATCGTCAACCACTTCTCGCCGACCATGCCGCTGCGCACCTCGGCGATGCGCTCGCTGGGCGCGCACATGAACGTCTTCTCGATCGAGAGCTTCATGGACGAACTGGCCGCCGCGGCCAACACCGATCCCGTGGCGTTCCGGCTGCGGCATCTGGAAGACCCGCGCGCGCGCGACGTGATCCAGCTTGCCGCCGCCAGGTTCGGCTGGCCCCGGCGCGGCCGCAAGCCCGGCCACGGCGTCGGCTTCGCGTTCGCCAGGTACAAGAACCTGATGGGCTATATGGCGATCGCGCTGGAGATCTCCGTGGTACGCGACACGGGACTGGTGCGCCTGGAGCATGCGGAGGTGGCCGTCGATTGCGGGCAGATCGTCAATCCGGATGGCGTGCGCAACCAGATCGAGGGCGGCGTCCTGCAGGCAGCGAGCTGGACCCTGTACGAGCAGCTGCGCTTTGACACCGGCGGCATCGGCAGCTTCGACTGGAGCGCCTATCCGATCATGCGCTTCTCCGCCGTACCAACCACCGTCAACGTGCACCTGATCGACCGCCCCGGCACGCCGTTCCTCGGCGTGGCCGAAGCCGCAATGGGGCCCACCGCGGGCGCCATCGGCAACGCCCTGTTCGATGCCACCGGCAAGCGCCTGCGCGACATGCCGCTGGGCGGCGAGCGGCTGCGCAGGGAAATCGCGCCGTAGCGCGCAGCTTGCCATGACCCGGGCACTGACCGGCGCCCGCCCCCTGAACCTCTCAACCCCATGACCATCATGCCCACCATGCCCACATCCAGACCTTACCGCGCCATCGTGATCGGCGGCTCGCTCGGCGGGCTCTTTACCGCCATCTGCCTGCGCGCCATCGGCTGGGATGTCGATGTCTTCGAGCGCTCGCCGCTGCAGCTCGACAGCCGCGGCGGCGGGCTCGTGCTGCAGCCCGGCGTGCTCGACGCGCTGGCCTTCGCCGGGGTCGCACACCCGCCAGAGTTCGGCGTGCCGTCAAACGACCGCATCTTCCTGGACCGCGAGGGTGTGGTTCGCCGCATCGACATGCCGCAAACGCAAATCGCCTGGAACGGACTCTATGCCCTGATGAAAGGCGCGCTTGATCCGCGCATGATCCATGCCGGCGAGGAACTGGTCACGCTGGCCCGCGAGGCCGATCGTGTGACGGCCCGCTTTGCCTCGGGCCGCACCGAGCACGCGGATCTGCTGGTCGGCGCCGACGGACCGCTGTCCACGGTGCGGCAGCAACTGCTGCCCGGCGATGCGCCCGCCTATGCCGGCTATGTCGCCTGGCGCGGCGTGCTGCCCGAGGCAGCGCTGAGCATGCAGGCCAGGTCGCTGCTGGTCGATGCCTTCGCCTTCCAGGACGGGCCGGGACACCAGATGCTGACCTACCTGATTCCCGGCGAGGACGGATCGGCCCGGCGCAACGAGCGGCGCCTGAACTGGGTCTGGTACCGCGCGCTGCCCGCGGGAGAACCGTTGGCGGCCGTGCTGCTGGACCGCCATGGCCGCCAGCACACGCATTCGCTGCCCCCGGGCGCGGTCAAGGATGCCGATGCCCAGGCGCTGCGGCTTGCCGCGGCGGACAGCCTCGCGCCCGTGTTCGCGGCACTGGTCGCATCGACCCCCGATCCCTTCCTGCAGCTGATCCAGGATTACGCGGCGCCGCGCATGCGCTTTGGCCGCGCGGTGCTGCTAGGCGATGCCGCCTTCGTGGCGCGTCCGCATACCGGCGCGGGCGCGGGCAAAGCGGCAGCCAATGCCGTGGCCCTGGCGCGCGCGCTGCAGGCCGGCGGGGAGCGCATCGACGACGCACTCGCGGCGTGGGATCGAAGCCAGTGGGCCGAGGACAAGCGCCTGGCCCAGTGGGGCATCTCGCTCGGCCGGCGCATCATGGGTGTGATGCAGCCTGACTGAGCGGCACGGCAGCGCGCTTGCACAGGTAGTAGATGCCGTCTCGGCGGGTGAGGTACGTGCTGGCTCCCGGTCGGTCTGTGTCAGGTACACACGCGGGGGCAGCAGTGAAAAGGTGAGCAGTGAAACGGGGAGCACAAAAAACAAAACCCCGGAAGACCGCAATCTTCCGGGGTTCCGCCGCCATTACGATGTAGTGGCGGAGACGGAGGGATTCGAACCCTCGATCCAGGTTTTGGCCCGGATGCTCCCTTAGCAGGGGAGTGCCTTCGACCTCTCGGCCACGTCTCCCAAATCTGCCGTTGTGTGAGGGAGGCCACACAACGAAGCGCGTATTCTATCGGTCAGATTTCAATTGGTCAACGGTGATTCGATGACTAATTGAAAAAACTTGCACAGCCCGTTAGAAGCGCAGGCCGCACGCGGCCTGCCTTGCATGGATCACGCCTGATCCAGCTCGAACACCTTATGCAGCGCGCGCACGGCGAGCTCCATGTACTTCTCATCGATCAGCACCGATATCTTGATTTCCGACGTGGAGATCATCTGGATGTTGATGCCTTCCTCGGACAGCGTGCGGAACATCTTGCTGGCGATGCCAACGTGCGAGCGCATGCCCACGCCGACTACCGAGACCTTCGATACCTTCGGGTCGCCCGATACGCTGGCGGCGCCGATATGTGCCTTCACGCCGTCGTTGAGGATGGCGAGCGCGCGCTGGTATTCGCCGCGCGGCACGGTGAAGGTGAAGTCGGTCTTGCCGTCGACGGACTGGTTCTGGATGATCATGTCGACGTCGATGTTGGCGTCGGCTACCGGGCCCAGGATCTGGTATGCGATGCCGGGCTTGTCGGGCACGCCCAGGACGGTGATCTTCGCCTCGTCACGGGCAAAGGCGATGCCGGAGATGACGGCTGCTTCCATTTCAGAATTTTCCTCAAAAGTGATCAGCGTGCCCGAGTGCATTTCTTGCTCGAGGGGCATCAAGGGGTCGGTGAGCGACGACAGCACGCGGGTCTTCACGCGGTACTTGCCGGCGAATTCCACCGAACGGATCTGCAGCACCTTGGAGCCCAGGCTGGCCATTTCCAGCATTTCCTCGAAGGTGATCTGGTCCAGGCGGCGAGCGTCTTCGACCACGCGCGGATCGGTGGTGTAGACCCCGTCCACGTCGGTGTAGATCAGGCATTCCTCAGCCTCGATGGCGGCGGCGATCGCCACTGCCGAGGTGTCGGAACCACCGCGGCCAAGCGTGGTGATGTTGCCGTTGTCGTCGATGCCCTGGAAGCCCGTGACCACCACCACGCGCCCGGCGTCGAGATCGGCCAGGATGCGCTCGTCATCGATGGACTCGATGCGGGCCTTGGTATGGGACGAGTCGGTCTTCACCGGCACTTGCCAGCCGGTGTAGCTGATCGCGTCGACGCCCTCGCCTTGCAGCGCAATCGCGAGCAACGCGGAACTGGCTTGCTCGCCGGTGGCGGCCAGCATATCCAGCTCACGCGGGCTCGGCTGCGCCGAAATTTCCTTGGCAAGGCCAAGCAAGCGATTGGTCTCGCCTGACATGGCCGAAGGCACCACGACTACGCGGTGACCTGCACGATGCCATTTGGCAACGCGCTTGGCGACATTCTTGATGCGTTCCGGAGAACCCATCGAAGTGCCACCGTATTTGTGAACGATGAGAGCCATCTGTTTGTCGACACCAGCGATTGTGCAAACCCTTGAAAATACACGAAGGGAAGCCCCAAGGCAAGGTGTGGGCGGCTCGGACGACGGCCACGGCAAGTGGCGCGCGAGGAATATCGCGGGCAGAAAGCAGCCTGCCGCGGCTTATTCGATGGCCGCGCCGTGCGCGGGCGAACCAACCGGCTCGACCCACTCGACCCATTCGACACGCCAGCGCGGCGCAGCCGGCGCATCTGGCCAGCGCCGGTGCATGCCCAGGCCCGCCGCGAACACGAGCTGATCGCCCGACCACAGCAGCGGCAGCCGCGCGCGCCGCGCCATCGGCACGCCCGCCTCCTGGTAGGCCTGCTTGAGCGCGCGCGCGGGCCCGCCCGGGCGCAGCACGATGCGCTCGCCGCCTTGGCGCGCGGCGAGGCGCAGGGGCCGGCGCAGCGCCGCCTCCGGCAGGCCGAAGGTATCGTCGCGCATAAAGCGCAGCTCGCCATGCCACGCTGGCACGGCCAGGCGTGCCTCGCCCTGCCAGTGCAGCGCCAGGTCTGCAGATTCGATGGCTGGCCCCGCGCGGCGGGCCAGCACGCGCCCCCGAAAGCGATGCAGCATCAGGGTCTCGTGCTGGATGGCAGGCTCGCCGCCTTCATGCTCGATCAGTTGCGCGCGCATGGCGGACAGCCGCGCGGTGGACGGGGCCTGCGTGCCAAGCTCGCGCAGCCACAGCCGCAGCACGGCGTCGGCCTCGGCCGGCGGCAGCGCGCGCAGCCCGGCAAGATCGAGTTCAGCCAGCGTGCTGGCATCGCGCGGCGTGCGCACCAGCCCCGCCATCCATTGCGTAGCGAGCGCATCAAGCAATTCGCTGGCCTGCGCCAGGTGGGCGGC
Source organism: Cupriavidus sp. UME77 (assembly GCF_014170355.1). Lineage (NCBI taxonomy): Bacteria > Pseudomonadati > Pseudomonadota > Betaproteobacteria > Burkholderiales > Burkholderiaceae > Cupriavidus > Cupriavidus sp. UME77. The sequence goes on along the minus strand of NZ_LZZU01000004.1, from coordinate 15,905 downwards.
GGCCTGCGCCACGTTGGCGCGCAACGCGGGAAACGCCGCGGCCAGCGCGGGCATGTGCTGCCTCAGCGCGTTGCGGGCGAATCGGGAATCGTCATTGGAAGGATCATCGATCCAGGGGAGCGCATTCACGGCGCAGTACGCATCGATATCGTCGCGGCCGACCTCGAGCCACGGACGCAGCAAGACGATCTGCTGCCTTGCCCCGAGCCTGCGCAGGCGCGGCATGCCGCCAAGCCCGGCCAGCCCGGCACCACGGAACAGGCGCAGCAGCACCGTCTCGACCTGGTCGTCCAGGTGATGGGCAAACAGCAGCAACTCCGCTCCGGCCTCGTCGCACATGGCTTCGAGCGCAGCGTAGCGCGCGCGGCGCGCCGCCGCCTCCAGCCCTTCGCCCTGCCCCTGGCTGACCGAGACACGCTGGCTGTAGAACGGCAGTTGCCAGTCAGCGCACAGCGTCGCGCAGAACACGTCCCACTGGTCCGCCTCGGCCTGCAGGCCATGATGCACATGCAGCGCCACCACGCGCAGCGGCAACGACGACGCCACCACCGCCGCACGCAGCGCGTGCAGCAGCGCGACCGAATCGCGTCCGCCGGAGAGTGCCACCGCCACCGTGCCCGCCCGTGCGCCGTCGCCAGAAACAACAAAGGCCGCACCGGCCTGAAGCGCCTGTGCGACCTTGTCGGTCAAGCCGGCGGACGGGTCAGCCCGGTGCGCCGGTTTCCTTGAACTTGCCATAGGACAGCAGACGCTCGTTGCGACGCGCTTGCAACTCCTTCACGCTCATGCCCTGGAACTGGCGCAGCGAATCCGCCAGCGAACGCTTGAGCATGGCGGCCATGCCCTTGACGTCGCGGTGCGCGCCGCCCAGCGGCTCGCTGACGATCTTGTCGATCAGGCTGAGTGCCTTGAGGCGGTGCGCGGTCAGGCCGAGGGCTTCGGCAGCTTCCGGCGCCTTCTCGGCGGTCTTCCACAGGATGGAAGCGCAGCCTTCCGGCGAGATCACGGCGTAGGTGGCGAACTGCAGCATCTGCACCACGTCGCCCACGGCAATCGCCAGTGCGCCGCCGGAGCCGCCTTCGCCGATGATGGTGGCGATCAGGGGCACCTTGAGGCCGGCCATCACGTAGAGATTGTGGCCAATGGCTTCGGACTGGCCGCGCTCTTCCGCGTCGATGCCGGGGAATGCACCCGGCGTGTCAACGAAGGTGAAGATCGGCAGGCCGAACTTGTCGGCCAACTCCATCAGGCGCTTGGCCTTGCGGTAGCCCTCGGGCTTGGGCATGCCAAAGTTGCGCATCGCGCGCTCTTTGGTGTCACGTCCCTTCTGGTGACCGATCACCATGCACGCCTGCCCGTTGAAGCGGGCCAGGCCGCCCACGATCGAAAGATCGTCGGCAAAGGAGCGGTCGCCGTGCAGTTCGTGGAAATCGGTGAAGATCTCCCGCACATAGTCCAGCGTGTAGGGACGCTGCGGGTGCCGGGCGATCTGTGCCACCTGCCATGGGGTCAGGTTGGCGTAGATGTCCTTGGTAAGCTGCTGGCTCTTGCCGGCCAGCCGCGAAATCTCTTCGGAGATATCGACAGCCGAATCGTCCTGCACAAATCGCAGTTCTTCGATCTTTGCCTCGAGTTCGGCAATCGGCTGCTCAAAATCTAGGAAGGTGGTTTTCATGAGACTCGCGTACCTGTCTGTGAAGGAGCGCATTCTACCGGAATTCGCCCACTAAACCGCAAGTCTGCGGATGCAGTCTTGCGCACTTCCATGCAAATTTTGCTACCTTCCAGCCTAATACGTCACAGGCACGGGATCAAGACTGCGCCACATGTACCAGGTGGCGACGGTGCGCCAGGGCTCCCAGTTGGCCGCCACCTCGCGCGCCTCGCTGCGCGTGACAGGTTCGCCACTGAAATAATTTGCCGAGATGGCGTTGATCAGGCCGACGTCATCGAGCGGCAGCACATTGGGCCGCATCAGGTTGAACATCAGGAACATTTCGGCGGTCCAGCGGCCAATGCCGCGGATCTGCGTCAGTTCAGCGATGACGGCTTCGTCATCCATCTCGGTCCAGCTATTCACATGCACGCGCCCCGCCTTGAAATGCTCGGCAAGGTCGACGATGTATTCCGCCTTGCGGCGCGACAGGCCGCAGGCAGCCAGGTTGTCGTGCCCCGCCTTGAGCATCTGCGCCGGCGTGAGCTTGGGACAAACCGCTACCAGCCGCTCCCACACCGTCTGCGCGGCCTTCACCGAGATCTGCTGGCCCACCACGGAGCGGGCCAGCGTGATGAACGGGTCGCCGCGCGAGATCAGGTGCGCGGGGCCGTAGGTGGGGATCATCTTGCGCAGGATGCGGTCGCGCTTCATCAGGTCGGCGCAGGCCTCGTCCCAATAAGCCGGACGCACGGCATCCACCACCGTCTCGACCGGCAGGGGCAACGCCTCGGCTTCCGGCAGCACCGGCGCCTTGGCCGCGCGCGCGCCGGTCTTGGGGGCGGGCTTGCCGTCCGCCTTGAGCACCGGGCCAGGTGACTTGCCGGCAGCCTTGGCGGCCGCTTTCACAGGCCTGGCAACTTTCGCCGCCGTGCTTGCCTTCAGCGGCTTTGCCGGCAGCTTCGCGGGCGCCAGCGGCTTGGCCGCAGGCTTGGCCTTGGTGGTCGCAGCAGTCTTGGACGGCGCCGCGGGCGTCGCCGTCTTGCGCACGGCAGCGTTCAAGCGCGCCTCCACTCGGTAGCACCACCGGGCTTGTCTTCGAGAACCACGCCGCCCGCCAGCAGTTCGGCGCGGATGCGGTCGGCTTCGGCAAAATTGCGCTCGGTCTTGGCCTGCTTGCGCGCCGCGATCAGCCCCTCGATCTGCTCCGGCTCCAGCCCATCGGCCGGCTTGCCGCCTTGCAGGAACGCATGGGCATCGCGCCCCAGCAGGCCCAGCGTTGCGGCCAGGCCCTTGAGCTGGCGCGCCATCGCGCCAGAGCCGGTGCGATTGACTTCGCCGGCCAGGTCGAACAGCACGGCCATGGCGATCGGCGTATTGAAGTCATCGCCCATTGCATCGACAAAGCGCCGCGCATGCGCCTCTTCCCAGTCCAGCGGCAGGGCATCGGGCTGCACGTCCTTGAGCGCCGTGTACAGGCGCGTCAGCGAGTGACGAGCGTCTTCCAGGTGGACGTTGCTGTAGTGCAGCGGGCTGCGGTAGTGCGCGCGCAGGATGAAGAAGCGCACCACCTCGGCGTCGTACTCCTTGAGCACATCGCGGATGGTGAAGAAGTTGCCGAGCGACTTCGACATCTTCTCGTCGTTGATGCGCACGAAGCCGTTGTGCATCCACAGGTTGACGAACGTCTTGCCGCTGGCGCCCTCGGACTGCGCGATCTCGTTCTCGTGGTGCGGGAACTGCAGGTCGGCGCCACCGCCGTGGATGTCGAAATGCTCGCCCAGCAAGGCACAGCTCATCGCCGAGCACTCGATATGCCAGCCCGGGCGGCCCGAGCCCCACTTGGAATCCCACTTGCTTTCGGCGGGTTCGCTTTCCTTGGCGGACTTCCACAGGACGAAGTCGAGCGGATCGTGCTTGGCTTCGTTGGTGGCCACGCGCTCGCCGGCGCGCAGGTCCTCCAGCGACTTGCCCGACAGGCGGCCGTAGTTGGGAAACTTGCGCACGGCGTAGTTCACGTCACCATCGCTGGCGTGGTAGGCCAGGCCGCGGGCTTCGAGCTTGCTGATGATGTCGAGCATCTGCGGCACGTAGTCGGTGGCGCGCGGCTCATGGTCCGGGCGCTGGATGCCGAGCGCGTCGGCGTCTTCGTGCATGTAGCGGATGAAGCGGTCGGTCAGCGCGCCGATGGTCTCGCCATTCTCCGCGGCACGGCGAATGATCTTGTCATCGATATCAGTGATGTTCTGTACATACGTCACGTCGTAGCCGGCGGTGCGCAGCCAGCGCTGCACCATGTCGAATACCACCATCACGCGCGCATGGCCGACGTGGCAATAGTCGTACACCGTCATGCCGCAGACATACATGCGTACACGGCCGGGTTCGATTGGCACGAAAGGCTGCTTTTCACGCGCGAGCGTGTTGTAGATATTCAGAGGATGCATGAAACGAGGTGAATGGATGAGGGATTGGCGCCATTGTCGCGCCATTCGCGAGACCGGCAACTTGGCGCCTGTGCAAAGCCTGGCGCGACCCATATCTTACCGGAAGCGCCCGAGCGCGGCAGGTCGTCGCCCGCCTTGCACCGCACCACGGACAAGCCGGCTCGGGCCAGGCCAGCGCAGGCCGGCGCGCCGATACCCGGGCCGGCATGGCCGCGCTTTGCTAGAATGCCGCGGAGTATAACGGACCGCCCATACATGAGCCTGTTCCTGCCCACCATAGCAACCGTGTCATCCCAGCCCGCGCGCCAACGCACTGCGGCCGCCTCATTCGCCCTGGCGGCGATCCTGGCAGGCCTCCTTGCCGTAGCGGGGCCTGCGCGCGCGCAGAACGGTCCGCTATCGCTCGCGGTGCCGGCCACTGCGCCAGGCGGCGTGCGCTCGGCCGACCCTGGCATGGCGGACGCCGAGAAGGCGGCAGCGCAGAAGAAATATGGCGAGGCCATCGACCGCTTCGACCGCGTGCTGGCCACCAACCCGCGCAATGCCCAGGCACGCTTCGAGCGGGCATGGGCCCTGGCCCAGGCCGGGCGCGAGGACGAGGCCATCGCGGCGCTGCAATCCATGGCCCAGGACTTCCCTGAGTTGCCCGAGCCGCACAACAACCTGGCGCTGCTGTACGCCAAGCGCGGGGACTTGAAGCGCGCCGAAGCGGAATTGCTGATCGCGATCGATGTCAAACCCGATTTCGCCGTGGGCTACGCCAACCTTGGCGACGTCTACCGCCGCCTGGCCGAGAATGCCTACCGCAACGCACTGCGGCGCAATCCCAAGGATGCGGGCGCTGCTGCCGGCCTCAAGCAATTGCAGCCTGTCGCGGCCGTCCAGCCGCCGGCCGACGGCACCCGAAAGCCAGGCGCTGCAGCTAGCGAGCCGGCTACGGCGCCCAAGCCTTAATTACCTTGCCCAACGGGCCGGGCCGCTACCCTGCCCGGCCCTGTCGTTTCCCCGATCCACGGAGTCAAGCATGATCTTTTCGCGTCGCCTAGTCCTTGCCGGCATCGCCGCCGCCGCGATGGCGCTCTCGCCGCTGGCCGCTCAGGCACAGCAGACGAAAACCGAACGGGTGCAGTTCGTCACCAGCGCCGGCAAGTTCACGCTCGAGGTCTATCCGGACGCCGCGCCCAAGACTGTCGCGAACTTCATGGAGTACGTGAAGAGCGGCTTCTATAGCGGCACCATCTTCCACCGCGTGATCAATGGCTTCATGGTGCAAGGCGGCGGCTTCGACCGCGACATGAAGCAAAAGCCCACGCGCGCGGCGATCCCGCTGGAAGCCCAGAACGGGCTGAAGAACAAGGCCGGCACGGTGGCCATGGCGCGCACCAGTGATCCGAACTCCGCCACCGCCCAGTTCTTCATCAATGTGGTGGATAATTCCAGTCTCGACTATCCGTCGCCGGACGGTAACGGCTATGCCGTGTTCGGCAAGGTGGTGGAAGGCATGGATACCGTCGACAAGATGAAGAACGCGCCCACCACCTCGTACGGCCCGATGCGTAATGTGCCGGCCACGCCGATCGTGATCGAGTCGGCTACTGTCGTCAAATAACCGCCGAACAAACACCGAACAAAGGAACGCAAATGTCCAAGGTAGAACTCCACACCAACCAGGGTGTCATCACCATCGAACTCGACGCTGAAAAGGCACCGAAGTCGGTTGAAAACTTCCTGTCGTATGTGCGCAAGGGTCACTACGACAACACCATTTTTCACCGCGTGATCAAGAATTTCATGATCCAGGGCGGCGGTTTCGAACCCGGCATGAAGCAAAAGGGCACCGATGCCCCGATCGAGAACGAAGCCGGCAACGGCCTGAAGAACGATCGCTACACGGTTGCCATGGCGCGCACCAACGCACCGCACTCGGCCACCGCGCAGTTCTTCATCAACGCGGTCGACAATGACTTCCTGAACTTCACCTCGCCGACCCCGCAAGGCTTCGGCTACGCCGTGTTCGGCAAGGTGACCGACGGCACCGACGTGGTCGAGAAGATCAAGGGCGTGCGTACCGGCAGCGCTGGCTTCCACCAGGACGTGCCGCTCGAAGACGTGGTCATCGAAAAGGCCGTGGTAGTCGAATAAGCCACTGGCCGCCACTGGCCATCACCGGGACACGTTCCACCGGGCCCCGCGGGGTCGCACCATGACGTCAGGCCAGCTTTTCTTTCCAACCGCATGACTGTGACCCCATCCACGCCGGCCGCCGGCGCCCTCGCGGTGCCAGCGCCGGCGTGGTTCATTTCCGACCTGCATCTCACCCCCGGCATGCCGCGCACGCTGGCCTCTTTCGAGCACGCGCTCGAACGCGCGGCGCAAGAGGCGCGCGCCCTGTTCATCCTGGGTGATTTTTTCGAATTCTGGGTTGGCGACGAAGAAGCCGACAGCCCCTTCGCGGCGCGGGTGGCTGCCAGGCTGCGCCAGCTTGCCGAACGCGGCGTCCAGGTCTACCTGATGCACGGCAACCGCGACTTCCTGCTGGGGCAGCGCTTTGCGCGCGCCGCGGGCGCCACCTTGCTGCCCGACCCCACCGTGATCGACTGCGCCGGCCAGCGCGTGGTGCTCAGCCACGGTGACATGCTGTGCACCGACGACGAGCGCTATATGCGGTTTCGCCACTGGACCCGCAAGCGCTGGGTGCAGCGGGTATTCCTTTCGCTGCCGTTGACACTGCGGCTGCGCGTGGCGCGCCGCCTGCGCGCCGATAGCGAAGCGGGCCGCACGCAGGCCCGCCGCGACGCGCCGCCAGACTACGGCGACACCACGCCGCAAGCCGTGGCCGCGCTATTGCGCGCCAGCCAGGCGCCGGCCCTGGTGCACGGCCATACCCACCGCCCCGCCCGGCACGAGAGCCCGGAAGGCGTGCGCTGGGTGCTGACCGACTGGGACCTCGACGGCAAGCGGCCGCGCGCCGCCGTGCTGCAACTCGACGCGGGCGGATTCACCGTGCTGCCGCAAGTAAGCTGACGCCAATAAGCTGACGCCGAATCCCCCTCCACGCTTCATCGACCTTCTGCATCAAACTACTTCATCAGCTTGCGCAGCTCGCTCGCATCGAAGCGGTCGTTCGGCGTGTTCTCGAGATGCTCGCCAAGCCGATCCAGCGCGGCCATCACGGTCTCCAGCCGCTCGTGCTGCTGCGCCGCGTTGTCGATCAGGCTCTTGAGCGCCAGCGAGACCGGGTCGTCCGCGTTCGGCGTGATGCCATAGGCCGAGAACTCCTGCTTGGCGCCCTGCTGCCCGCTGGGTGCGTCCGGCAGGATGATGCGCGCCGGGATGCCGACCGCGGTGGCGCCCGGCGGCACTGGCTTGAGCACCACGGCGTTGGAGCCGATGCGCGCGCCATCGCCGATGGTGTAGCCGCCGAGCACCTTGGCCCCGGCGCTCACCACCACGTTCGCACCTAGCGTGGGATGGCGCTTCACCCCCTTGTAGAGCGATGTCCCGCCCAGGGTCACGCCCTGGTAGATGGTGCAGTCGTCGCCGATCTCGGCGGTCTCGCCCACCACCACGCCCATGCCGTGGTCAATGAACACGCGCCGCCCCACCTTGGCACCAGGGTGGATCTCGATACCGGTGAAAAAGCGGGCCCAGTGCGAGATCCAGCGGCCCAGCCAGTGAAACCCTGCATTCCAGCAGGCGTGCGCGAAGCGATGGAACACCACGGCGTGAAAGCCGGGATAGCAGGTCAGTACCTCCAGACGGCTGCGTGCGGCGGGGTCGCGCCGCATGATGGCGTCGATATCTTCCTTCAGGCGAGTGAACATCTTGGTCGTGTCGTGTTGCCACGCCGTGCGCCGCGCGCCCTGGGCCAGGGCTGGCGCGATCGCCGGCATGGTCATTGGCCGGTGAAAACGGGATCAGGGAGTGTAAGAGATTTGCTGCCCTGCTGCCGTCATGGACATTGGCTGCAATGACGCCGGCCGCCCCGCGGAATGTCGGACATATCGGATCCGAGGGACGGGCAGCGCCTGCCATCAACATCGCTCGGGCACGTGCACCAGGCCCGTCATCAGGCGGCGCGCGCTGGTGGGGGGCAACGACCCACTGGCCGGCGCGAGGTAGTCGAGCACGATCCCGTGCGCCGTGAACGGCAGGCCGTCCTCGAGCGGATGGCCATTGCGGCAAGGCACGCGGGCAACGACGGCCTGGCCCACGTTGCGCAGCCAGATGCGCACCGTGGTGATGCTGTCGCGCGCCGGCACGAAACCGCGCCAGATCGCGAACGGTGCTGCCGCCGCCAGCAGCTCGCCGCCATCGCCGGCCCAGTCGATCCGCGGCTCGCCGATGGCGACCGCGCCGAACAGGCAGTCCACATCGCAATCGGGACGCTGCGAGGGGCCCACCAGCACGACATGGCTGGTGCTGGCGGTGGCGCCACCCATGCCATCGCTCTGCCGGCCATGCGGATCGGGCGAGCCGATCACGCGCAGCAGCACGGCATCGCGCTCGCCCGGATCGGAGGGCAAGTCGTCAGCCAGGAAGAAGACCCCTTTGCTGGTGCCGCCACGCATGTAGTAGGCCGGAATCTCCACCTGCTCACTTCTCCTGTTTGCTTGGCGCCCGTGCGCCTTGGCCTTGCGTGGCTGCCAGCATGTGCTTGGCAATGCCCCGCAGGATATTGACTTCCTCGCGCTCCAGCCCGCTGCGCGCGAGCAGCCGGCGCAAGCGCGGCATCAGCTTCTTCGGGCTGGCCGGATCAAGGAAGCCGATGGCTTCCAGCCCCGACTGCAGGTGGCCAAACATGGCCTCGATCTGCTCGGCCGTGGCCGGTTCGCCAGCATAGCCGATCTCGGCGAGCGGCGTCGCCCTCACCTCCAGCAGTGCCAGGCGCATCTCGTAGGCCACCAGCTGCACGGCCTGTGCAAGGTTGAGCGAGGTGTAGGCGGGATTGGCGGGAATGTGGGTAACTGCCGAGCAGCGGTCGACCACCTCGTTGGGCAGGCCGAAGCGCTCATTGCCGAACACGAAGGCAATGTGGGCGCCGGCGGCTTGCGCGCCTTGCGGGGTGGCTTGCAGGGCTGCAATGCGGGCGCCGGCCTGCGCCACCGCGTCGCGCGGCAGCAAACGGGGCGGCCCGAACTCGCGCTGGCGTGCAGTGAGCGCCACTGCGTAGGCGGTACCGGCCAGCGCGGCCTCGATGTTGTCGACGATCACCGCGCCTGCCAGTACGTCGTCGGCGCCGCTGGCCATGGCGATGGCATCCGGATGCTCGCGCACCGCCGGCTCACGTGGCGAAACCAGCACCAGGCTGCCCGGCACGGCGCCGAAGCCCATGGTCTTCATGGCCCGCGCGACGGCGCCGACATTGCCGGGATGGCTGGTCTCGACCAGCACGAAACGCACCGCGGCAAACGCGGCGGGTGCCATCAGGGCCGCATCGGCCGCAGCCTCCGGAGTGGCAGCGGAAACGCCCTGGCGAGGCGCGCCAGATGGGGGATCAAGGTCCGGGGCCGCCTGGGCGGCGGAGGCTGGGGCGGGGGCGCCGTTGGCGTCGGCGCTCGTCTGGTTCTGCGGGTTCATATACAATTCAGGCTTCATCTTCGGTGCGCCGCTGCGTTTCATGCGGTAGCGACGCGCCCGTTCTTCTACAATCCGTTGTGTTGTCAGCCGCCCCAAAGGGCAGCGCGCCGGCCTTTTGCGCCAGGCCGCGCACCCTTGGCCGGCCTGGAGAGATTCATGCATCCGATGCTAAATATTGCCGTCAAGGCAGCCCGCAAGGCAGGTTCCGTCATCAACCGCGCGTCGATGGACATCGACCGGGTTCAGGTCTCGCGCAAGCAGCACAACGATTTCGTCACCGAAGTCGACCGCGCCGCCGAGGCCGCGATCGTCGAGATCATCCGCACGGCCTATCCGGATCACGCCATTCTAGCGGAAGAGTCCGGCCAGTCCTGGGCCGAGGGCGAAGAACCCACCAGCGAATACGTCTGGGTCATCGACCCGCTCGACGGCACCACCAACTTCATCCATGGCTTTCCCCAGTACGCGGTCTCGATCGCCCAGCTGCACAAGGGCGTGCCGGCACAAGCCGTCGTCTACGACCCGTCGCGTGACGAACTCTTCACAGCCAGCAAGGGCGCCGGCGCGTTCCTGAACAACCGCCGCATCCGCGTGTCGCGCCGTGACAAGCTGGCCGACTGCCTGATCGGCACCGGCTTCCCCTACCGCGACATGGAAGGCCTGGACCAGTACATGGAACTGTTCGCGCTGATGACGCAAAGCTGCGCCGGCCTGCGCCGCCCGGGTGCCGCGGCGCTCGATCTGGCCTACGTGGCCTGCGGCCGCACCGATGGTTTCTTCGAGCAAGGCCTGCACCCGTGGGACATGGCCGCCGGCATGCTGCTGGTGACTGAGGCCGGTGGCCTGGTGGGCAATTACGCCGGCGAGGCGCGCCAGCTCGAACAAGGCGAAGTGCTGGCCGGCAACCCCAAGGCGTTCGCGCAGATGGTGCGCCTGCTGTCCCCGTTCTCGGTGGACAACGCCAAGCCGGCCCGCTAAGGACCCCGGCAACAACGCAGCGCGGCCGCCTGGCCGCGCTCAGCGTGACGGGCGCGGCGCCCCGGCGCCCGGTATCGTCTCGCCGGCCGCCTCTGGCATCGCCTCGGTACCAACACCCTGCCCCCAGCTTCGCACATAGTCCGGCACGCTGGGCTGCACGCCATCAGGCACCGGCCGCTGCCCCTGGAGGCGCAGCGGCAGCACGCCCGCCCATACCGGCAGCGCCATATCGGCCTCGTGATCCTTGGGCCCGCCGCTGCGGATCTTGGTGGCGGCTTCCTCCAGCCCGATGCGCAACACCGTGGTCGCCGCCAGCTCATTGGCATCTCCTGGCCTTGCCTGGCCCGAACGCCCCACCGCAATGCGCTCCAGGAAGGCATCCATCGCCGCCGCCTTCGCTGCGCCAGCCACCACTTCAAAACTGCCGTAGATCACCGCCGAGCGGTAGTTCATCGAATGATGAAACGCGGAGCGCGCCATCACCAGGCCGTCGAGGTGCGTCACGGTCACGCAGACCTGGCTGCCTGTCGCGGCCAGCTTCAGCATGCGGCTGCCATTGGAGCCATGGATGTAAAGATGCTCGCCCTCGCGCCAGCACGCGGTGGGAATGCAGTGGGTGCCGTGATCGTCGGTGAAGGCCAGGTGGCACAGGTAAGCCTCGTCGAGGATCGCATGCAACGTCGCGCGATCGTAGTGGCCGCGATCGGCAACGCGCCGCACGCGGGTACGTTCGCTCGGCGGCATGGGTCTCTGGCTCATGGTGGCTCCTTGTCTTGAGGGGGGGGTTGTGGGTGCCGGGCGGCAATCTCGTTGCGTTACGGCGATGCCGCCAAGATAGGGATTTCGTGGCACCATGGCTAGACCCAGCCAATGCATGGTTTTTAGAACCACAGAAACCACAGAAACCACGGAAGCGACGACATGGACTACGGCCTGCTGATCTCGACCTTCAAGCGCCAGCTCGATGGCCGCAAGCTCACCCAGCAGCGGCTCTTGTACGAGTGCTTGCGCGGCGCCATCCTCGACGGGCGAATCGCCCAGGGCAGCCTGCTGATCGCCACGCGCACGCTGGCGGCGGAGCTCGGCATGGCACGCAACTCCGTGATCTACGCCTACGAGAGCCTGGCAGCGGAAGGCTTCGTGGTGCCGACGCGGCACGGCACCAAGGTGGCGCGCGTGGGCCTGGCGCGGGCCGGCCACAGCGAGGGGGCCGTCAAGCGCGTCGCCGAGTTGTCGCGCCGCGTGCGCGGGCTGCCGCGCGATGCCGACGGCATGCACGACCTGTTGCCCTTCGTGCCCGGCGTGCCCGACCTGGATGGCTTTCCGCTGGCCGCGTGGCGGCGCTGCATCGAACGCGCCTGGCGCCAGCTCGGCCCCCGCCACCTTGGCTACGGCAAGGTCGAGGGGCAGCCCGCGCTGCGCCACGCCATCGCCGAGTACCTGAAGGTCTCGCGCGGGGTGCGCTGCGACATGGACCAGGTCTTCATCACTGACGGCACGCAGACCAGCCTGGACTTGTGCGCGCGCATACTGGCCGATGCCGGCGACACGGCCTGGATCGAGAATCCCGGCTACGACGGTGCGCGGGCCGCCTTCCAGTCGGCCGGCCTCGTGCTCGAGCCCGTGGCGGTGGATGCCGACGGCCTGGCGCCCCGCCCGGAGCAGTGGCGCGACGCGCCGCCCCGGCTGATCTACATCACGCCATCCCATCAGTATCCGCTGGGCTCCATTCTCAGCCTGGAACGGCGCCTCAAGCTCATCGAAGATGCCCGCGCCGCCGGAGCCTGGATTGTCGAGGACGACTACGACAGCGAGTTCCGCCGCGGCGGCGTGCCGCTCTCGGCCGTGCAGGGGCTGAGCGAGGATGCGCCGGTGATCTACCTGGGCACGTTCAGCAAGACCATGTTCCCGGCGCTGCGCCTGGGCTTCATGGTGGTGCCGCGCTACCTGGCCGCGACCATCGCCAGCACGCTTGGCGAAATCACCCGGCGCGGCCATGTGGCCGAGCAGATCGCGCTGGCCGACTTCATCGACAGCGGCCAGTTCGCCCGCCACCTGCGCCGCATGCGCCAGCGCTACGGGCAGCGCCGCGACGCGCTGGAGGCGGCACTGGCGAGGCACCTGCGCGGCAGCGTGACGGTATCGGCCAGCGCTGGCGGCATGCACCTGTCCGCCCGCCTGGAACTACCGCTTGCCGATACCGTGGTCACCCGCGCGGCGCGCGCGCAGGGACTGATCGTGCGGCCGCTGAGCACCTACCGCTTGCCCGGCACGCCGCTGGCGCAGTACAACGGCTTCGTGTTCGGCTACGCCGGCGTGCCGGCCGGCGCCATCGACGGGCTGATCGCGCGGCTGGCACAGGTGATTGACGCGCTGCTGCGAGAGCCGGTGTCGTAGCGCGGCGTTGAACCCGTTCTTGCGAATCGCCCCACTTGCCGCCTACATTACCTCCATGGGAGTGCCGATCTCCCGGTGCTGGCGCGCGTGCAGCGGCGCCGCAAGCTGCAATTTCCGGCGCAGCGCTTTCGTGCGCTGCGCCGCAATCGCGTCCAGGGTGGCGAACATGACGGCATGGTCGACGTGGTGGAGGCACCTGGCCGGCAAACCGCTCGATCCGCTCGCCCCGGAAACCCGCCACGCGATCGCCGTGGTGCCGGTACTGGCCTGGGTGGGATTAGGCGCCGACGGACTTTCCTCTTCGTGCTATGGGCCCGAGGAGGCATTCCTGGCGCTTGGCACCCATACGCCGCTGGCGCTCTTCCTTGCCCTGGCCACCGCCAGCACGGTATTCATCATCGCGGTCGGCTACAACCAGGTCATCGAGTTGTTTCCCACCGGCGGCGGCGGCTACCGCGTGGCCACGGCCTTGCTGGGGCCGCGCCCCGGACTGGTGTCGGGCGCGGCGTTGCTGGTCGATTATGTGCTGACCATCGCGACATCGCTGGCCAGTGGCGTCGACGCGTTCTTCAGCTTGCTGCCGGTAGAAGCCCAAGCCTTCAAGCTGGCCACCGAACTGGTGATCGTGATCATGATGACCGGACTCAATTTCCGCGGCATGAAGGAGTCGATCCTGGTGCTGATGCCCATCTTCCTGGCCTTCGTGGTATTGCATCTCGGGCTGATCGTCTATGGCGTTGCCGCGCACGGCGACCATCTCGGCGCGGTCGTGCCCAACGCCATCGGCGAGGCCTCCGGCATGTCCCAGGCGATGGGTCCGATCGTGGTGGCGGCGCTGCTGATGCGCGCGTTCTCGCTGGGTGGCGGTACCTACACCGGGCTGGAGGCGGTCTCGAACAACGTGAACATGCTGGCCGAGCCGCGAGTGCCAAACGGGAAGTGGACGATGTTCTACATGGCGACCTCGCTAGCCTTCACAGCTGGCGGGATCATCCTGCTGTATATGCTGTGGAACGCGGCGCCGGTGGAAGGCAAGACGCTGAACGCCGTGGTCTTCGACCGCATCATCGACCATCTTGGCTTCGGCTCGGCCTGGTCCCGCCATGCGCTGCTCGCGGCGCTGCTGGCCTCCGAGGCCGGGCTGCTGCTGGTGGGCGCGCAGACCGGCTTCCTGGACGGCCCGGCGGTGCTGTCGAACATGGCGGCGGACTACTGGGTGCCACGGCATTTCCGCGATCTCTCCGCCCGGCTGGTGCGGCAGAACGGCGTCATCGTCATGGGCCTGGCCAGCTTGCTGATCCTGGTGTGGACGCACGGCCAGGTCGCGGTGCTGGTGGTGCTGTACAGCATCAATGTCTTCCTGACCTTCAGCCTGTCCTTGCTTGGCCTGTGCATCTACTGGTGGCGCCATCGCGGCGAGCCGCGCTGGATCGTGCGCTTCGCCCTGTCCCTGCTGGGCTTGTCGGTCACCGCCACGGTCCTGGTGATCACGCTGGTGGAGAAGTTCACCGATGGCGGCTGGCTGACCGTGCTGGTAACCGGCCTGGTGGTCGCGTTGTGCGTCTTCATCAAGCGGCATTACACGACAACGCGTGCCGAGCTGGCCCGGGCGGATGCCCTCTTCGCCGGCAGCCCGCCGCTGGTCGATGCGAGCCGCGTGCGGCCCCTCGACCGCAGCTTGCCCACCGCGATCGTCCTGGTGGGCAAGCACCGCGGCGCCAGCATGCATGCGCTGCTCTGGGTCGAGCGCCTGTTTCCCGGACACTTCAAGAATATGATCTTCCTGGCCGTGGGAGAGGTCGATGCGCAGAGCTACGAGGGCCAGGAAACGCTGTACCGCCTTCAACAGACGATTGGTGAGTCACTGCGCTATTACGTCGCCAATTGCCAGCGCCACGGCCTGGCGGCCGATTCGCGCGCGGCATTCGGCACGAACCCGGTGCTTGAATTCATGAAGCTGGTCGATGCGGTGACGGCCGAGTACCCGAACAGCGTCTGCTTTGCCAGCAAGCTGATCTTCCGGCACGTCAATTTCCTGACAGCCTGGCTGCATAACCAGACGCCCGGCGAGTTGCAGGAGCGGCTACACCTGCAAGGCAAGCAGATGGTGCTGCTGCCGATGAACGTAGCGTGATGGCGCGGCCTACTTGACCAGCGTCACCGGCACGCGCGACATGCGTATCAGCTTGTTGGTCAGCCTGCCCGCCAGCAGCGCGCCAACCGCCGTGCGCCCGGCCGTGCCCATCACGATGGCATCGCAGTCGTTCGCGGCCGCTGCCTGCGCAATGGTCTGCGCCACGTCGCCCACCTTGATCTGCGCCACATAGCTGGCCCCGGCGTCGTCCAGGATGCTGCGTGCATCGCGCAGCGCGGCCTCGCCGCTCGCCTCCTCCAGCTTGCGCAACGCGGTCAGCGAGTGGAAGGCCGAGGCGCGGCCAAATTCCAGCGGCGGCTGGACATTGAGCAGGACCACCTCGGACACACATCGGTCCCGGAACATGAAGGCAGCGTGACGCACTGCATCCAGCGCGTGCGCGGAGCCGTTGACGGGTACCAGAACTCTTAACATGTCGAACCCCTTCCGTTGTTTCGATCCTCGATCGTTTCGCCGCCGGCGTGTATCTGCCGGTCATCACGATTCCATATAAGTTCGAATCCCGCAAAGATGCTGTAAAGAGACGGATGGCCGCGTATTTTTTTTGTAAACGCCTTCCACCTCCTAACTGGCCGCGGCGCGGCGCATGGCGCCTATATCGGCACCTGGGCACGGCACAACCCGCAACGAGGCCGTCTTGGCGGCCTGCCCGGTCCTTCCCGCCCCATCCCCCCATCCTGCATCCTTCCTGCCC
>NZ_LZZU01000003.1:0-14165 GCF_014170355.1 Cupriavidus sp. UME77 | reverse complement strand
GCTCGAGGTGGCGATGTGCCTGGCTACCCAGCCCACCGTCCTGTTGCTGGATGAGCCTTTGGCCGGCATGGGCGCGGAGGAGTCGGCACGCATGCTTGCGCTGCTGCGTTCGCTGCGCGATGGCCACGCGGTGCTGCTGGTCGAGCACGACATGGAGGCGGTGTTCTCCGTTGCGGACGCGGATTGCATCGGGATCGCCCGAGGCGATCACGGTGCCGTTGACCATCACCGTGATCCGGTCCGCAACGGAGAACACCGCCTCCATGTCGTGCTCGACCAGCAGCACCGCGTGGCCATCGCGCAGCGAACGCAGCAGCGCAAGCATGCGTGCCGACTCCTCCGCGCCCATGCCGGCCAAAGGCTCATCCAGCAACAGGACGGTGGGCTGGGTAGCCAGGCACATCGCCACCTCGAGCTGGCGCTTCTGCCCATGCGACAGCGCCGTGGCAACGGTATCCGCGCAGCCTGCCAGGCCGGCGCATTCCAAGGCTTCGTCGCCCAGCGCGCGGCTGGTGCGGCAACGCTGCGCGCCCTCCCACAGCCGCCAGGCCCGCTGCGCGCGCGACTGCGCCGCCAGGCGGCAGTTCTCGCGCACCGTCAGCGGCAGGAAGATATTGTTGCGCTGATAGCTACGGCCCACGCCTTCGCGCGCCAGGCGCGGCTGCGACCAGCCGGTCACGTCGCGCCCCTGCAATTGCAACGCGCCAGACGATGACGGCAACTCGCCCGACAACATATTGATCAGCGTGGACTTGCCCGCGCCATTGGTGCCGATCACCGCGTGGATCTCGTGCAAGGCCAGGTCCAGGTCCACGTCGCCGACCGCGGTGAGGCCTCCAAAGCGGCGAGTCAGCTTGCGGGCCGACAAGACCGGCGCGGGTACTACAGGTGCAGGTGCGTTCATCGTGATCCTCCTTGGCGCCGGCGCGCGGCACCACGGGCCAGGCTGATCAGTCCATGCGGCAGCAAGGCCACCGCCAGGATGACAAAGCCGCCCATCAGCAACTGCCAGTGCTTGGTCAGCGTGCTGAACCACTCCGCGAGCAAGACGAAGGAGAAGGCGCCCAGCACCGCGCCCGCCAGGCTGCCGGCCCCGCCCAGGATCACCATCAGCATGGCGTTGCCGGACTGGTGCCAGGATGCGATCTCCGGATTGACGAAGCCGTACTGGATGGCATACAGGTAGCCGGCCAGGCCGGCAAAGGTGCCAGCCACCACGAAGGCGCCAAGCTGGTAGCGATAGGTGGCATAGCCGGCAGCGCGCATGCGCTGCTCGTTATGCTTGATGCCCACCAGCGCATGGCCGAAGCGCGAGCGCAGCACCACCGCCAGCCCGGCCACCGTGAGCACCAGCGCGCCAAGCACCAGCCAGTAGAAATGCGTGACGTCGTTGACGTCGAACGGGTGCGTCCCCAACAAGCCGAACTCCGGCCGGAAATAGATATAGGTACCGTCGCTGCCGCCCGCGATCTTGGTGTCGTGAAAAACGAAATACACCATCTGCGCGAAGGCCAGCGTGACCATGATGAAATAGATGCCGCGCGTGCGCAGCACCAGCGCGCCCACCACCAGCGCCAGCAGCGCGGCCGCGCCAAGCGCGCCCAGCAGCAAAAGCCAGCCGTTGCCCGGACCGGCCTGCGGCGCCATCATCGCGGTGGCGTAGGCGGCCATGGCGAAGTAAGCCGCATGGCCCAGGCTGACCAGCCCGGTGTAGCCGATCAGCAACTGCAGCGACAGCGCAAAGATGGCCATGATCATGACCTTGCTGACCAGCTCGATGTAAAAACGCTGCCCATCCGCATTCAGCAGTAGCGGCAGCACCGCCAGCGCCGCAAACACGGCCAGCCAGCCCAGGCCGCCCAGCCAGGGCATGGGCTGGCTGCGCGCGCGCACCGGCCCCTCCAATGCATTGGTATCGCTCGGCATATCCCTACCCCGCCTTGAACAAGCCCTGGGGTTTCCAGAGCAGGATGAGTGCCATCAGCAGGTAGACCAGCACGCCGGAGGCCTCCTGCCAGAACACCTTGCCGAACGTGTCGACGAAACCCAGCAGCAGCGAGGCCACCATGGCCCCCTTGACCGAGCCGATGCCGCCGATCACCACCACCACGAAGCACACGATCAGCACCTGGCTGCCCATGCCCGGATAGACCGAGGACACCGGCGCGGCGATCATGCCGGCCAGCACCGCCAGGGCCACGCCCAGCGCAAACACGAAGCGGTACAGCACCGTGACGTTGATGCCCAGCGACTGCACCATCTCGCGATTGGTGGCGCCGGCACGGATCATCATGCCAAGGCGCGTGCGGCGGATGACCAGGTACATGGCAGCGGCCACCAGCAGGCAGATCGCGGAGATAAACAGGCGATAGACCGGATAGGTCATGTCGTTGCCGATCGGCAGAGCCCAGTCGAGCATGGCCGGCACGGTCACGCCATGTACGTCGTCGTCCACCAGGATGCTGCGCAGCTCCTCGAACACAAGGATCAGCCCGTAGGTCATCAGCACCTGCTGCAGATGCTCGCGCTCGTAGAGATAGCTGAAGAACACCCACTCCAGCACGTAGCCGAACGCCACCGCCAGCACGATGCCCAGCGGAATGGCGATCAGCAGGCTGCCGGTCAGCCCGGCTAGCGTGAAAGCCAGGTAGGCGCCCAGCATGTAGAAGCTGCCGTGGGCGAGGTTGATCACGCCCATGATGCCGAAGATCAGCGTCAGGCCGCTCGCGACAAGAAAGAGCAGCAGGCCGTACTGGATGCTATTGAGGCATTGAATGAAGAAGGAAACGATATCCATGGATATCCATGCGACAAAGCGGCAACTCGGTTGCGGTATGCGGCCCGGCTGGCGCCGGGCCGGACTTTGGCACGGCGCCCTGGCGGCGGCGGGCCACGGCGTTTACCCGCTCAGAGCCGGCAGCCGCGCGCCGGATCGGCCAGCGCCTTCACTGCAACGGCGCCCAGCTTGTTCTCCCGGCCATCGACTTTGCGCAGGTAGAAATCCTGCACCGGATTGTGGGCCTTCGAGAGCGTGAAAGTCCCCCGCGGGCTATCGACCTTGGTCTGCTCCATCGCCTTGATGACCTCGGCCTTCTTGCTCATGTCGCCCTTGACCGCGCCGGCGCCTGCGGCCAGCAACTGCGCGGCGTCGTAGCCCTGCACGGCGTACACGTCGGGCTGCAGCTTGTAGGCCTTGGCGTATTCCAGGCGGAAGCTCTTGTCGCGCGGGTTGGGCAGGCCATCGGCATAGTGCAGCGTGGTTTCGATGCCTTGCGCAGCGGCGCCCTGTGCTTCCAGCGTGCCGTCGGTGAGAAAGCCCGACGCGTAGAGCGGAATCTTGTCCTTGAGGCCCGCCGCGGCCCAGTCCTTGACGAATTTCACGGCGCCGCCGCCGGCGAAGAACACGAAGACCGCATCGGGCTTGATCGATGCGACCTCGGTAATCAACGCCTGGAATTCCACGTTGGGGAACGGCAGGCTCAACTCCTTCACCACCTTGCCGCCCTTGGCCTCGAAGGCTTCCTTGAAGCCCTTGACCGACTGCTCGCCGGCCGCGTATTTCCACGTCAGCGTGACCACCTTCTTCATGCCGCGCTCGGCCAGCACATGGCCCATGGCGTAGCCCGGCTGCCAGTTCGAAAACGAGGAGCGGAAGATATTGGGGCCGCACAGCGGGCCGGTGGCTTCATCCACACCCGCATTGGGAATGATCAGCAGCGTGTTGTTTTCCTTGGCCACCTTGACGATGCCCATCTGCACGCCCGAGTGCACCGTGCCCACCACCACGTCGACCTGGTCGCGCTTGATCAGCTTGGTGGCGTTCTCCGGCGACTTGGCCGGATCGGACTCGTCGTCCACCTTGAAGTACTCGATCTCACGCCCGCCCAGCTTGCCGCCCTGCTCCTGCACGTACATCTTGAAGCCATTCTCGATGGCGTTGCCCAGCGACGCATAGGTGCCCGTGTAAGGCAGCATGAAGCCAACCTTGATCTTGCCGGTGCCCTGGGCATTGGCGCCCGCGGCAAAGGCAAGGGATGCAGCGATGGCTAGGCATGCGGGGGCCAGCCCGCGCGATGTGAAGCGATGCATGGATGTCTCCTGGTGGTCAAGCCGACTTCCGTCGCCTGGGCCGGCATCGCCAGCCTGCGGGACTCCCATCCGTGCGCGGCATTCGCGGACCTCGCGAGCCGCCGGACGGGGGGAACTGCAGGCCAACGCGCAGGGGGCGCGGAATTATTTTAGGTATGAAGTATGTGCCGTTATAAACCTGACTGCCGCGTCCGTCAACGGCCCGGGCTGGTCGCGGTGAGGCGAGTGGCCGCATCGCGGGAGTTTAAGCAGGACGGTTTGTGGCGCATATCGATGGATACCCTCAATCTGCGCCATGGTGCCGTATTCGTCGTCCTCGCCTTGCACCGCGAGCACGGGACATTGGATCTGCGACAGCAGCGGATGCAGGTCGAAGGCGCGGAACGCGGGATCGAGCCAGATATCGTTCCAACCCCAGAAGGCGGAATCCACATCGTCGTGATGGCGCGCCAGCTTGCTGCGCAGGTCCGTCTGCAGATAGGCCTCGCGGGCGGCCCGGATGCTGCTCACCGAGATATCCTCCGCCAGGATGTGCGGCGCCAGCACGGTGATGCCATCGACCGCCTGAGGGAAACTCGCGGCATGTATCAGCGCGATCGAGCCGCCGTCGCTGTGGCCGAACAGCCAGGGCTTGCCACGTTTGCGCCCCGGCCCGATCTCGAGTGTGTCGAACAGCGCCGGCAGTGCCTCGCGCGCCTGGCGATGCATGTAGTCGACGCCCCACTTTTCCGGGGCGGGACGCGGGGTGGAGCGCCCATAGCCATAACGCGACAGCACCAGCCCGCGAAAGTCCCCAGCCTCGCACAGCGCGGCGGGATAGTCGCGCCACATGCTGATCGAACCCAGCCCCTCGTGCAGGAAGACCACCAGCGGGCGCTCCTGCCGCTGCGGCCGCAGCCACTGGATCTCGATCTGGATACGGCGGCCATCAAACGGAATTTCCACCAATTCGCTTTGCATGCCCTTGCCCTTCATCATCGGTCTGTCGTCGCTGGCACGATTGCCGGCTCCGGAGCCGCGCCATCGGCGGCCGCGTGCGCAGCCTGCTCACGCTGGCGCAGCCGGAAGCGCTGGATCTTGCCGGTGGCCGTCTTCGGCAGTTCAGCCACGCACTCGATCTGGCGCGGATACTTATACGGGGCCAGCCGCGACTTGACGAACGCCTGCAACTCGGCCGCCATGCCATCATGCCAGGACTGCCCGGGGCGCAGCACCACGAAGGCTTTCGGCTTGACCAGTTCGTCGGCATCGGCCACGCCGATCACCGCTGCCTCCAGCACGGCCGGATGCAGGGCCAGCACGGCCTCGACCTCGAATGGCGATACATAGATGCCGCCCACCTTGAGCATATCGTCGCTGCGCCCGGCGTAGATGAAATAGCCATCCGCATCCTGCTGGTACTTGTCGCCGCTGCGGGTCCATTCGCCCACGAAGGTGTCGCGGGTCTTGTCGCGGTTGCCCCAGTACATCAGCGCGGCGCTCGGGCCCTTGATAAAGAGGTCTCCGATCTCGCCCGGCGCGCAGGGCTGGCCCGCTTCATCCAGCAGCCTCAGCGCGTATCCGGGCACCGGCTTGCCGGTGGTGCCATAGCGCACGTCGCCGGGACGGTTCGACAGGAAGATGTGCAACATCTCGGTGGAGCCAATGCCGTCGAGGATGTCGCAGCCAAAATGCGCGCGGAAACGATCGCCGATATCCTTGGGCAGCGCCTCGCCCGCCGAGGTGCAAACGCGCAGCGCAACGTCCGGCCGACCCGGCAGGTCGCTCGCGGCCAGCATGCCGGCATATAACGTGGGCACGCCGCAGAAAACCGTCGGGCGCTGTTCGCGCAGCCGGCGAAACACCGCTTGCGGCGTGGGACGTTCGGCCATCAACACGGTGGTGGCACCAACGGCAAGCGGAAACGTCAGCGCATTGCCCAGGCCATAGGCGAAGAACAGCTTCGCCGCCGAAAAAACCACATCGTCTTCGCGCAGGCCAAGCACCTGGCGCGCATAGAGATCGGCGGTATGGAACAGGTTGCCATGCGTGTGCACGGTGCCCTTTGGACGCCCCGTGGAGCCGGACGAATACAGCCAGAAGGCGATGTCGTCCGGCCGCGTGGCGGCAGCGCCTTCCAGCGGCATGCCCTGCCCGGCCATCTCGGCCACGCTAGGCCCCGGGCCGGCACTGCCGGCATCCGGTGCGGCAAGGATCAGCGCGGGCGCGGTGCCGGCTTTGCCGATGGCATCGCGCATGACGCTGGCCAGCGGCGCCGAGACCACGGCCGCGCGCGCGCCGCTGTGGTCCAGCATGTAAGCGTAGTCGTCGACGGTCAGCAGCGTGTTGACGGCCACGGGCACCACGCCGGCGAGCAGGCAGCCGAGGAACACCGTGGGGAAATCGACGGTGTCCAGCGCGCACAGCAGCAAGCGCTCCTCGGGGCGGATCCCGGCATGCAGCAAAGCGGCGGCGAAGCGCCGGCAGCGCTGGTCCAGCGCGGCGAAGCTGAGCAGGCCGGCATCGTCCACATAGGCGATCTTGTCGGCGCGGCCTGCCGCCAGGTTGCGCGACAGCAAGTCGGCGGCGGCGTTGTAGCGGGCCGGCAGTACGGAAATGGCCGCCGCCGTAGCAGCATGAGTCGCATCGGCCGCCGGGGACGGGGATGCAATGGGGGGCGTCATGTCTCCACTCCTCGATGCCGTCCCAGGGTCACACTTCGCCGCGGGAACGGATTCAGGTTTGTCGTGATTTTTTGTTTTTCTTCTTGACCTGCATTTGTCGATGCATTTTATTGCATATCACCTATTATGCAAGCAGAGAAATGCACTATATGACACGAGGGTCGCGTCCCTTATAATCGCACCCCCGATCCTGGCCCCAACCGCTACCCTTCCCTATCCAAACCCGCCCGCCATGCGCCGCGACCCAGACCCACTGCTGGCCCCCGACTCCTCCGACGCCCGCCCTGCCGGCGAGCGCGATCCCTACCTGACGCAACTCGGCGAGCGCATCCGCTCGCTGCGCGCGGCGCGCGGCATGTCGCGCAAGGACCTCGCACGCGGGGCGGAGGTGTCCGAGCGCTACCTCGCCAACCTGGAGACCGGCACCGGCAATGCGTCCGTGCTGCTGCTGCGCCAGGTGGCGCGCGCGCTGGATGTGCCGCTGCCGGTGGTGCTGGCGGAGATGGAGACCCAGCACGCTGCTGGTGGCCAGCCTGCCTCGGAATTCTCGCAGCTGGTGCAGTGGCTGGCGCAACTGCCCGCGGCCGACCTGTCACGCGTGCGCGAGGCTTGCCACCACGCCCTGGCACCCTCCGCCTCCCATGACGCGCGCCATCGCCGCATTTCGCTGATCGGGCTGCGCGGCGCCGGCAAATCCACGCTCGGGCGGGCGCTGGCCGCGGCCATGGAAGTGCCCTTCGTCGAGCTCAACGGCGTCATCGAGCAGGAGGCCGGCGCCAGCTTGGCCGAAATCCACTCGCTCTATGGGCAGGCCGCCTACCGCCGCTACGAGATGCGCGCACTTGAACGCGTGCTGCGCGAGAACGACCGCATGGTGCTGGCCACGCCCGGGAGCCTGGTCTCGGAGCCCTCCACGTTCAACCTGCTGCTGGCACGCTGCTACACGGTCTGGGTAAAGACCTCGCCCGAGGAACACATGGCACGGGTGGTGGCGCAGGGCGACATGCGCCCGATGGAAGGCAACCGTGAAGCCATGGACGATTTGCGCCGGATCCTGCTGGCGCGCAGCCCGCTCTACTCCCGCGCGGACGTGACGATCGACACCAGTGGCCAGGACCCCACCACCTCCCTGCAGGCCTTGCGCGCCCATCTTCGAATCATCGGCGCGTGATTGGTACCGGGTTGGCGCCCGAGCATCGCGCAAGGATTGCGCCGGCCGGCTTTGTGCACTATATTTCATCCCAAGGGATGATCGACAATATAATGCATAAAGGAGACCACGATGTCCGCCCCGGCCACTCCCACCACCACAGCCACCACCACTGAGCAAGCCCCCGTCACCTTTGAGCGCGACCCCGCGCAGTACCGCCACTGGAAAATGACGTTCGCGGGCCCGGTGGCCACGCTGTCCATGGATGTCGACGAAGACGGCGGCCTGCGCCCCGGCTACGCCCTCAAGCTGAACTCCTACGACCTCGGCGTGGACATCGAGCTGCACGATGCCGTGCAGCGCATCCGCTTCGAGCACCCGGAAGTGCGCACCGTGGTCCTCACCAGCGCCAAGGACCGCATTTTCTGCTCAGGCGCCAACATCTTCATGCTCGGCAAGTCATCGCACGCCTGGAAGGTGAACTTCTGCAAGTTCACCAACGAAACCCGCAATGGCATCGAGGACGCCAGCCGCCACTCTGGCCTGAAGTTCATCGCGGCCTGCAACGGCACCACCGCCGGCGGCGGCTATGAGCTGGCCCTGGCCTGTGACGAGATCGTGCTGGTCGACGACCGCTCCTCGGCCGTCAGCCTGCCCGAAGTGCCGCTGCTGGGCGTGCTGCCTGGCACCGGCGGGCTCACGCGCATCACCGACAAGCGCCGGGTGCGGCGCGACCACGCCGACATCTTCTGCACCACCACCGAGGGCGTGCGCGGACAGCGGGCGCACGACTGGAAGCTGGTCGATGCCGTGGTCAAGCCGGCACGCTTCGCAGAGCATGTGCAACAGCGCGCGCTCGCGCTGGCCGCGCAGAGCGACCGCCCCGCCGGCCACGATGGCGTGAAGCTCACACCACTGTCGCGCCGCCAGGAGGCGCACGGCTACCGCTATGACACGGTCCAGGTGCATATCGACCCACATGCCCGCAAGGCCACGCTGACGGTCTTCGGTCCGGCCAAGCACCAGCCGCAGGCGCTGGCCGCGATCCTTGCCGCCGGCGCCGACTGGTGGCCGCTGCGCGCGAGCTCGATGACGCCATCCTCACGCTGCGCGCCAACCATCTCGATATCGGCATGTGGATTCTCAAGACCGAGGGCGACCCCCATCAGGTGTTGGCCACCGATGCGCTGCTGGATGCGCATGCCGGCCACTGGTTCGTGCGCGAGACCATCGGCATGCTGCGCCGCACGCTGGCGCGCCTGGAGGTGTCGTCGCGCACGCTGTTTGCGCTGATCGAGCCGGATTCCTGCTTTGCCGGCACGTTGCTGGAACTGGCCCTGGCCGCCGACCGCAGCTACATGCTGCACCTGCCCGACGCGCCGGACGATGCACCGCGCGTGTTCGCCAGCGCCGCCAATTTCGGCCGCTATCCGGCCGTCAACGGACTGACCCGGCTGGCCGCGCGCTTCTACCAGGACGAGATGGCAATCCAGGCCGTGCGGGACCATATCGGTGCACCGCTCGATGCCATCAACGCCGGCTCGCTCGGCCTCGTCACCGCCACGCCCGACGACATCGACTGGGAAGACGAGATCCGCATTGCCATCGAGGAGCGCGCCAGCCTGTCGCCGGACGCCCTGACGGGACTCGAAGCCAACCTGCGCTTCGGGCCGGTGGAGACCATGGAGACCCGCATCTTCGGCCGCCTCACCGCCTGGCAGAACTGGATCTTCAACCGGCCCAACGCGGTGGGCGAGCAAGGCGCGCTCAAGGTGTTCGGCTCGGGCAACAAGGCCCGCTTCGACTGGGACCGCGTCTGAGCCCGCCTGCCCATTTGGGCCAGCCGCCCACGCAACAAAAAACAAGACAAGGAGACAACCCCGTGAGCATCGACTACAGCCAGAAGATCCCGAACAACGTCAACCTGTCCGACGACCGCGCGCTGCAGCGCGCGCTCGAGCACTGGCAGCCCGCCTTTCTCGACTGGTGGCGCGACATGGGGCCCGAAGGCTCGCACCAGCACGATGTCTACCTGCGCACGGCGGTCTCGGTCGATCCTTCCGGCTGGGCGCACTTTGACCACGTCAAGATGCCCGACTATCGCTGGGGCATCTTCCTCCAGCCCGCCGACCCGGCGCGCCGCATTCATTTCGGCGAGCACAAGGGCGAAGCGGCCTGGCAGGAAGTGCCGGGCGAGCATCGCGCCAACCTGCGGCGCATCATCGTCACCCAGGGCGACACCGAGCCGGCCTCGGTGGAGCAGCAACGCCACCTGGGCATGACCTGCCCCTCGCTCTACGACCTGCGCAACCTGTTCCAGGTCAATGTGGAAGAAGGCCGCCACTTGTGGGCCATGGTGTACCTGCTGCATCGCCATTTTGGGCGCGACGGGCGGGAAGAGGCCGAGGCGCTGCTGGGGCGGCGCTCCGGCGACGAGGACAACCCGCGCATCCTGGGCGCCTTCAACGAGCGCACGCCTGACTGGCTGGCCTTCTTCATGTTCACCCACTTCACCGACCGCGACGGCAAGTTCCAGCTCTGCGCGCTGGCCGAATCCAGCTTCGACCCGCTGGCGCGCACCACGCGCTTCATGCTGACCGAAGAAGCCCACCACATGTTCGTTGGCGAGTCCGGCATCTCCCGCGTGATCCAGCGCACCTGCGAAGTCATGCGCGAGCGCGATATCCAGGATCCCGCGGACGTGCGCGCCGCAGGCGTGATCGATCTCGATACCATCCAGCGCTACCTCAACTTCCACTACAGCGTGACCATCGACCTGTTCGGCGCCGACCAGTCGTCCAACGCCGCCACCTTCTACAGCGCCGGGCTCAAGGGCCGCTTCGAGGAAGGCAAGCGTGGCGACGACCACGTGCTCAAGGGCGAGGTGTACCGCATCCTCGACGTCACCGACGGCCGCCTGGGCGAGCGCGAGGTGCCCATGCTCAACGCGCTCAACGAGGTGCTGCGCGACGACTACGTCAAGGACACGCTCGGCGGCGTGGCGCGCTGGAACAAGGTGATCGAAAAGCACGGCATCGCGTTGCGCATGACGGTGCCGCACAAGGCGTTCAACCGCAAGATCGGCAGCCTGGCCAACGTCCATGTCTCGCCAGCGGGCGAGCTGCTCACCGAAGCGCAATGGCAGGCCGGCGAGCGCGAGTGGCTGGCAACCGACGAGGACCGCGCCTTCGTGGCCTCGCTGATGGGCCGCGTCACCGAGCCCGGCAAGTACGCCAACTGGATCGCTCCGCCGATGGTGGGCGTCAACCGCCAGCCGATGGATTTCGAGTACGTGCGCTTCAACTGACCCTGACCAGCCCGGACTGACCCACGGGCAACATGCGGCGCAGCGCCGGCGACAGACCGGCCACGCGCCAAGGAGACCAAAGAGATGGGCGCCCCCGACATCATCAAGCAGCACCTGATCGACCCCGAGATCTGCATCCGCTGCAACACCTGCGAAGACACCTGCCCGATCGACGCGATCACCCATGACGACCGCAACTACGTGGTCAGGGCCGATGTGTGCAACGGCTGCGGCGCCTGCCTGGGCCCGTGCCCCACCGGCGCGATCGACAACTGGCGCACGATGCTCAAAAGCGAGGCCTATCCGATCGAGGCGCAGTTGCTATGGGACGAGCTACCCGCCAGCCTGCCCTTGCCGGCGGACGCGGGGATCGATGCCGCGCCGGATCCGGCTTCGCCGCCGCAGACCGGGCTGGAGCCGCAAACCCAGCAGGTGGAAACCAGCCGGCATACCTCGCCCAAGGCGCCCTGGTCGGCGGCGCATCCGTATGTCAACCTGCATGGCGTGCGCGCCCCCGTCACCGCCACCGTGGCCGGCAACTACCGCCTGACCGCCGACGACGCATCGAGCGATGTGCATCACATCGTGCTGGATTTCGGGCAGCACTTTTTCCCGGTGCTGGAAGGCCAGGCCATCGGCATCGTGCCGCCCGGCACCGACGCCAATGGCAAGCCGCACTACATCCGCATGTACTCGATCGCCAGCCCGCGTGACGGCGAGCGCCCGGGCTACAACAACCTGGCGCTCACCGTGAAGCGCGTCGAGCAGGATCATGAAGGGCAGCCGGTGCGCGGCGTGGCATCCAACTTCCTGTGCGATCTCGCGCGCGGCGACGAAGTGCGCGTGGTCGGCCCGTTCGGCACCACCTTCCTGATGCCCAACCACCGCGAAGCCAGCGTGATGATGATCTGCACCGGCACCGGCTCGGCCCCGATGCGCGCCATGACCGAGCACATGCGGCGCAACGTCGAGCAATTCGACGGACAGCGCCTGTTGTTCTTCGGCGCCCGCAACGCGCGGGAACTGCCCTACTTCGGCCCGTTGATGAAACTGCCGCCGAGCTTCCTCGATATCCATCTCGCCTTCTCGCGCGATCCCGGCCAGCCCCGGCGCTATGTGCAGGACGCCATCCGCGAAGCCGGCGCCCGCGTGGCGGCGCTGCTCAAGGATCCGCACGGCCATGTCTACATCTGCGGCCTCAAGGGAATGGAAGACGGGGTGCTGGCTGCGTTCGCAGAGGTCTGCGCCAGCGCCGGGCTGGCCTGGGGTGAACTGGAAGCGGCCATGAAGACAGAGGGACGGCTGCATATCGAGACGTACTGAGACGTACTGATCCGGCGGAAGGCCTCGCTTCGTTGCGCCCCACGCCCTCGCAACGCAGAGCGCCGCAGAAGGTCATGTACAGGACAAGTGCGCATTCTGCAGTGGGCGAGGCCACCAAGCAATGCGGATAAAGATGGCGTTTTCCTCCTTCCCTTACGAAACGAACCACCTATAATGTTTCTGAAGAAACAGGAGCGAGGCGATGCAACCCAAGCAAGTCCCGGAGCATCTTCCTGCCGGCAGTCCGGACCCCGGCACCACCCTCACCAAGGCGGTCATGCGTGCAGCCGGCTTCCTTGGCATTAGCCAGGCAGGCGTGGCCAACGTGCTGGGCATCAGCACCGCTTCGGTATCCCGAATGGCTTCCGGGGGCTATGTGCTCGATGCGCATCGCAAGGAATGGGAGTTCGGCGTGCTGTTCGTGCGCCTGTTCCGCTCGCTCGACGCCATCCTCGGCCACAGCGACCAGGCCCGCCTCTGGCTGGCCAACGAAAACCTGGCGTTGGGTGGCAAGCCGCTCGACCTGATCCGCACAACAGAGGGCCTGGTACGTGTCGTTCACTATCTGGATGCCACCCGCGGTCGCGTCTGAGCGCAAGCCGTTTGCGCTCACGCTCTGGCGGGCGGTTGAGGCTCAGCATGTGGTATCGACGATGCCGCTGGTCGACAGCCTGGAGGAGCAGGCCGTGCTGGAAGCCGTGCTGGACGCCGGCAAGCCCGCGGTGCCCGCCGACGCACGCCACCTGCACTATCTTCTGTTCACGCCCTTTCGCTACCCGCCCTCGCCCTGGGGCTCGCGCTTTCGCGCCGAGCAGGATCCTGGCGTGTTCTACGGCGCGGACGATATTCGCACCGCCTGCGCGGAACTGGGCTACTGGCGCTGGCGCTTCCTGCTCGACAGCCCGGCGCTGCCCCGCATCGACGCCCGGCCCCACACCTTGTTCCAGGTCAGCGTGCGCACCGACGGCATCGCGCTCGACGCCCCGCCCTTTGCCGAAGACGCAGCGAAGTGGACCGATCCCAACCACTATGACGCTTGCCAGGCCCTGGCCCGCACGGCCCGGGAAGCTGGCCTCGGCATGATCCGCTACACCTCGGTGCGCGACCCGGAGCACGGCGCCTGCGCCGCACTGCTGACCCCGCGCGCCTTCGCCGAACCGCAGCCACGTACCACCACCACCTGGATGCTGAC
This sequence comes from Cupriavidus sp. UME77, assembly GCF_014170355.1. Classification (NCBI taxonomy): domain Bacteria; kingdom Pseudomonadati; phylum Pseudomonadota; class Betaproteobacteria; order Burkholderiales; family Burkholderiaceae; genus Cupriavidus; species Cupriavidus sp. UME77. The sequence continues at coordinate 441 of NZ_LZZU01000003.1, read as the reverse complement.
CGTGCGGCCTGACCGCGTCATCTGGCAACGCGACGACCTGCTGCAGCGGGACAGTTTCCAGTTTGCGTCCTGCGTCTGGCAGCGCGGCAAGGCCAGCCCCGACCCAGCCTGAACCCCGGCGTGCCATTGCGGCCGCAATCCTAATCGGGGCGAGTTCTTGCGCCCTTCGCCATTCCGGCGCAATTGGCTGTTGCACTGCGGCAGGATTTGCCTTACAATCTTTTTCTTCGACGGACGCGGGGTGGAGCAGTTGGCAGCTCGTCGGGCTCATAACCCGAAGGTCGCAGGTTCAAGTCCTGCCCCCGCAACCAAATGCCCGCATGCCAATGCAGTCACGGTCGAAGCAAAGCAAAACGCCCTATACGGGCGTTTTTTGTTTTGTGCGCCGGGTGCTCGACTTTGGTGCGGTCCCGCTCGCTAGCCCACCCCAAACTAGCATCC
>NZ_LZZU01000002.1:0-17861 GCF_014170355.1 Cupriavidus sp. UME77 | reverse complement strand
ATCCTGCATCCTTCCTGCCCCCTTCCGCCCCCTTCTCGCCCTGCTCGCCCCCTTCGGTGCCCGGCTCGCAGTAAAATGCCGGTTTTATCCGCGCCCGCCCATCCAAGGCGCCTGCCGCGCACGCCGCGCCAGGCCCGCGGGCCGCCGGAGTACCCGAAAACAGGCGGCTTCGCCAAAGCCGCCCGAGAGGATTGCATGTCCGTAGAACCCCGACAGTCCGCCAAGACCGAGCCCAAGGCCGGCAGCGCGGAAAAGCACACGCCCATGATGGCGCAGTACCTCGGCCTGAAAGCCGACCATCCGGACACCTTGCTGTTCTACCGGATGGGCGACTTCTACGAGCTCTTCCACGACGATGCCGAAAAGGCTTCGCGCCTGCTCGACATCACCCTGACGTCGCGCGGCAGCTCCAACGGCGTGCCAATCCGCATGGCCGGGATCCCCTTCCATTCGGTGGACCAATACCTCGCGCGGCTGGTCAAGCTGGGTGAATCGGTGGCGATCTGCGAGCAGATCGGCGACCCGGCCACCAGCAAGGGGCCGGTGGAGCGCAAGGTGGTGCGCATCGTCACGCCGGGCACGCTGACCGACGCGGCACTGCTGCCGGACAAGGTCGACACCTACCTGATGGCGGTGCACCAGCAAACCACGCGCCGCGGCGTGAGCAAGACCGGGCTGGCCTGGCTCAACCTGGCTAGCGGCGAGCTGCGCCTGATGGAGTGCGAGGTGGCGCAGCTCGGCCGCGAACTGGAGCGGATCCGCCCGGCGGAGCTGCTGTATGCCGATGGCATCGAGCTGCCTGCGCTGGAGTGCGCACGTACCCGGCTGCCGGAATGGCATTTCGACCAGGAAGCCGGCACCCGCCGCCTGCGCGAGCAGCTCGGCGTGGCCAGCCTCGATCCGTTTGGCTGTGCCGGGCTGGGCGCGGCGCTCGGCGCAGCCGGCGCGCTGCTGAACTACGCGGCCTCCACCCAGGGGCAGTCGCTGCGCCACGTGAAGGGCGTGACGGTCGAGCGCGAATCCGAATTCGTTGGCCTGGACACCGCCACGCGGCGCAACCTGGAACTGACCGAGACCCTGCGCGGCGGCGAGTCGCCGACGCTGTTCTCGCTGCTGGACACCTGCGCCACCGCCATGGGCAGCCGCCTGCTGCGCCACTGGCTGCACCATCCGCTGCGCGACAGCGCCATCCCGCAGGCGCGCCAGCAGGCCATCGGCGCGCTGATCGGCCAGGGCACCGACGCGCTGCGCGCGGCGCTGCGCCGGCTGTCCGACGTGGAACGCATTACCGCACGCCTGGCCCTGATGAATGCGCGCCCGCGCGACCTGTCCTCGCTGCGCGACACCCTGACCGCCCTGCCCGACGTGCAAGCCTGCCTGCGCGCAGACGATGCCGCACCGTTGCTCAATCAGACGCTGACGGAGCTGGCAGTGCCCTGGGAATGCCATGCCCTGCTGGCCAGCGCGGTGGCGCCGGAGCCGGCCACCGTGATCCGCGACGGCGGCGTGATCGCCCGTGGCTACGATGCCACGCTCGACGAGCTGCGCGATATCTCGGAGAACTGCGGCCAGTTCCTGGTCGACCTGGAAGCCCGCGAGCGCACTCGCACCGGCATCGCCAACCTGCGCGTGGAATACAACCGTGTGCATGGCTTCTATATCGAGGTGACCAACGGCCAGGCCGACAAGGTCCCCGACGACTACCGCCGCCGCCAGACGCTGAAGAACGCCGAGCGCTACATCACGCCCGAGCTCAAGGTCTTCGAGGACAAGGCCCTGTCAGCGCAAGACCGCGCACTAGTGCGCGAGAAGCAGCTGTACGAGGCGTTGCTCCAGCAGTTGCTGCCGCATATTGGCGAGTTGCAGCGGGTTGCCGGCGCGCTCGCGCGCCTGGACGTCCTCGCGGCGCTGGCCGAGCGCGCGCAGACGCTGGACTGGACCCAGCCCGAGCGCGTCGCGGAGAACGTGATCGACCTGACCCAGGGCCGCCATCCGGTCGTGGAGGGCCAACTCGCCGCGGAATCCGTGCCGTTCATCGCCAATGATTGCCAGTTGACGGAAGCGCGCAAGCTGCTGCTGATCACCGGCCCGAACATGGGCGGTAAATCGACCTTCATGCGCCAGACCGCGCTGATCGTGCTGCTGGCTTGCGTGGGCGCCTATGTACCGGCGCGGCGCGCAGTGATCGGCCCGATCGATCGCATCTTCACCCGTATCGGCGCGGCCGACGACCTCGCGGGCGGGCGCTCCACCTTCATGGTGGAAATGACCGAGGCCGCCAGCATCCTGCACAACGCCACGCCGGCCAGCCTGGTGCTGATGGACGAGATCGGCCGTGGCACGTCGACCTTCGACGGCCTCGCGCTGGCGTGGGCGATCGCGCGTCACCTGCTGGCGCATAACCGCAGCCATACGCTGTTCGCCACCCATTATTTCGAGCTGACGCAACTGCCGCAGGAATTCACGCAGGCGGCCAATGTCCACCTGTCCGCGGTCGAGCATGGCGATGGCATCGTCTTCCTGCATGCGGTGCAGGACGGCCCCGCCAGCCAGAGCTACGGCCTGCAGGTGGCGCAGCTGGCGGGCGTGCCGCAGCCGGTGATCCGCGCCGCGCGCAAGCACCTGGCCTGGCTGGAGCAACAGTCGGCGGACGCCACGCCCACGCCGCAGCTGGACCTGTTCGCCGCGCCGCCCTCGCCCCCTGACGATGACGACGACTACCTGGAACAAAGCGATGGCGGAGGCAATGGCCAGCCCGTCAACGCGATTTCCGCACAGCAAGCCGCCTTGCTAGACGCGGTGGCCGAGCTCGACCCGGACAGCCTGACGCCGCGCGACGCGCTTGACGCGCTCTATCGGCTGCGCGCGCTCGCCAAGGATGCCGTAGCCACCGCATGACGCCAAACGGGATCATGCGCCAGCGCTGGCAGCGCCTGGCCGGACTGGCCATGCTGGGCGTGCTGCTGGCGCTGCCCGCGCTGCCGGGCCAGGCGGCGAACCGTGCCCGGGCTCCGGTTCCGGCACCGGCCGCCGAAACGACACGCGTGGCCTTGATCGCCGACCAGCCGCAGTGGCCGGCCGCCGAAGCCGGCACCGCCCGCCTGCTCGATTTCCTGGCCGCGCGCCGGCTGGAGTTTGTCGTCCATCTGGGCGGCATCAAGGGCGATACCGAATCCTGCGGCGACACCCTGCTTTCCGCTCGCCAGCGGCTACTCGACCAGTCGCCGCTGCCGCTCGTCTACCTGCCTGGCGAAACCGACTGGGCGGAATGCGCTCGCGCCGCCAACGGGCGCTTCGATGCGGTGGAGCGGCTGAACCGCCTGCGCGAGCTGTTCTATCCGGCTGATACCACGCTGGGCCAGCGGGTGCTGCCGCTGATGCGACAGTCCGAACAGGCTACCTTTCGCAGCTATCGGGAAAATGTGCGCTGGCACGCCGGGAGCGTCATGCTGGTGGGGTTGAACCTGCCGGGCGACAACAATCACTATCGCTCGGAAGGCGGGCGCAACGGCGAGTTCGAGGATCGCCGCGAGGCCAACCGCCAATGGCTGGCACGCGCGTTCTCGCTGGCGCAGCAGCAGAACCTGCCCGGCATCGTGCTGCTCATGCATGCCGACCCGCAGTTCGGCAACGGCTGGGAGCAGCGCGGCAAGCCCTCCCTGTTCGATGGCTTCCTGCGCCGGCGCACGCGCGATGGCTTCCTGGAGTTCAAGCGCCAGTTGCGTGAGCTGGCCGGGCGCTACCGGGGCCAGGTCCTGCTGGTGCATACCGGCCTGGGCGGCTTCGGCATCGACACGCCACTGAAAGATGCCAGCGGCAAGACGCTGCGCAACGTCTCCCGCGTGGTGTTGCCAAGCGGCGCGCCCGGCCAGTACACCGAACTGGTGATCACGCCGGGGTCGCCGTCGCTGTTCGAGGTCACGCTCAAGGACGGCCCCGAGGCGGAATGAATGGCGTCAGCCCAACCCCGCAGGGACAAAGAAAAAGCCGGCGATGCCGGCTTTATTCGTGGGACTTTCCGCGAGGGCGCGCGCGCGTGGCGCACTCAGTGCAGCGTGCGGCTGCTGTCGCCTTCGTCGTCCTCATCTTCGTCCACGACTTCGATGCCCGAGGCGCCATGCGCGTGGCCGTGCTGTACTTCGTCGCCCGTGGCTTCGCGGACTTCCGCTACCTGCAGCCAGAAACGCAGCGCCATGCCGGCCAGCGGGTGGTTGCCATCCAGCACCACCTTGTCTTCGGCCACATCGGTCACGGTGTAGATGATCGAGTCTTCGTCGTCGCCGTCTTCGGGCACGCCTTCGAACTGCATGCCGACTTCCAGCGGCTCGGGGAAACGGTCGCGCGGCTCTACCTTGACCATATCGGCGTCGTAATCGCCGAAGGCTTCCTCGGGCTCAAGCTGCAACTGGGTCTCAAAGCCGGCTTCATGGCCTTCGAGCGCTTCCTCGATCTTGGGGAACGTGCCATCATATCCGCCGTGCAAGTAAACCATCGGCTCATCCGACTCCTCGATCAGATTGCCCTGCGCATCCGACAGCTTGTACACCACGGATACCACCGTGTTCTTAGCGATTTTCAATTCTTGACTCCATGAACGATTCCGCATTATACGCGCAGGCCTTGCCCCCCGGCCCCGTCGATCCTGACGCGCCGCTCACCCTCCTGGGTGGCATGACGCCAGCTGCTTTCATGCGCGATATCTGGCACCGCAAACCCCTGCTGATTCGACAAGCCGTACCGGGAATCGTGCCGCCGGTATCGCGCGAGTCGCTTTTCCAACTGGCCGACCGCGACGACGTCGAATCGCGCCTGGTGTCGCACTTTCGCAACCGCTGGAAGCTCGAACAAGGCCCCTTCGCCGCCGATAACCTGCCCTCGCGCAATGCCCGTCAATGGTCGCTGCTGGTGCAGGGCGTCAATCTCCACGATAGTGCAGCCGCGGACTTGCTGGGGCAATTCCGTTTCGTCCCGGATGCGCGCCTGGACGACCTGATGGTCAGCTACGCCACCGACGGCGGCGGCGTGGGCCCGCACTTCGATTCCTACGACGTTTTTCTGTTGCAAGTATCGGGCCGGCGCCGCTGGCGCATCTCGTCCCAGACCAAGCTCGACCTGGTCCCGGACCTGCCGCTCAAGATCCTGGCGGACTTCACGGCCGAGGAAGAATGGGTGCTGGAGCCCGGCGATATGCTTTACCTGCCACCTCAGTACGCCCACGACGGCGTGGCCGACGGCGAGTGCATGACGTATTCGATCGGCTTTCGCGCACCGGCCTACCGCGAACTGGCGGGGCACTTCCTGGCCTGGCTCTCGGAAACGGTCGAGGACAACGAGGACTTGAGCGGGCGCTACGCGGATGCCGGTGAGCCGGCAACGGCACATCCGGCTCAACTGCCGGCCCAGATGGTGCGCGCGGTGACCGAGAAGCTGAGCGCCCTCCGTTGGTCGGGTAGCATGGTCTCGGAGTTTCTGGGTGCGCATCTCTCCGAGCCCAAGCCAAGCGTGGAGTTTGCGGAAATATCCGAAATCACGCTGAAGAAATACAACAAACTCGCCCTGTCTCACGGCGTCGTGCTTGCGCCGGGATCGATTGCGTTGTATGACCGCACCCATTTCTTTATCAATGGCGAAGCCTACGAGCCGCCCTCGGCGCTGGCGCGCTGGCTGCGCCTGCTGGCGGACCAGCGCTGCCTGAGCGCCGCGGAAGTGGCTGCCTGCGCGGATCTGCCGGATCTGATGGAAACTTTCCATCACTGGGCGCTGGAGGGTTGGCTGCAATTCGGACCCGCTTCGCTGTAATAATCCGTAACAACCAAAAACAGGAAAAGACAGCGCTACACAAGCCGGGAAAACGCGGATATAATCACCGGCTGGCTAGTACTGTGTACCACTGCATTTGTCGGCACCCGGGAGAGCCTCTATTTTGCAGTTCAAGAGCGATAATTACCGGTAATTATTCATCGCCTGTTTTTCTGTTATTAAAGTTAAAGGACGAACAATGAAGAAGTCTCTCCTGATCGCATCGCTGCTCGCCGCCGTTGCTCTCGCCGCTTGCGGCAAGAAGGAAGAAGCCGCTGCTCCGGCACCGGAAGCTTCGGCTCCGGCTGCTGCCGCTCCGGCTGAAGCATCGGCTCCGGCTGCTGCTCCCGCTGCTGACGCATCGGCTCCGGCTGCTGCCGCTGACGCATCGGCACCGGCTGCTGACGCATCGGCTCCGGCTGCTAAGCAGTAATCGGTCTCGACCGATAAAAAAGCCGACCTTCGGGTCGGCTTTTTTACGTCTGTAGCTTTTACGTCTGCAGGCTTCGCCCGCGGATTGTCCGCCCCGCCTCAGGCCTTGACCGGCTGCCAGCCCAGTCCTTCGTGCTGGTCCGCCACCAGGATTTCGCCTGACGACACGCCCAGCACCGTGGCCAGTGCCTGGGTGGCCAGCTCCCGGGTGTTGTTCTGTTGGCTCAGGTGCGCGGCCACCACGCGCTGCAGCCCCGCATGCGCCACTCGCTCCAGGATGCCGGCCGCCACTTCATTGGCAAGGTGGCCAAAATCGCCGCCAATGCGCTGCTTCAGCGAATACGGGTAGGCGGAATTGCGCAGCATCTCCCGATCGTGGTTACATTCCAGCACCAGGGCATGCACCCCCGCCAGCCGCGCGGTGACGTAAGGCGTCTCCATGCCGGCATCGGTCAGCACGCCCAGGCGGGCGTCGCCGTCACTTAGCACGAACTGCAACGGCTCTCGCGCATCGTGCGGCACGGTGTATGGGAGGATGTGGAGGTTGCCGATCACCAACGGATGGTCGGCACCACACACGCGCACGTCGGCCTTGTCCGCCCCGCGCATGTGCGAGGTGGCAAGCCAGGTGCCATGGCTGGTATGTACCGGCAGGTCGTGACGGGAAGCAAAGGCGTAGGCCGAGCCGACATGATCGCCGTGCTCGTGGGTAACCAGCACGGCATCGAGCTGATCCGGCGTGATGCCGAGCCGCTCCAGCCGCCGCGCGGTTTCGCGAATGCCGAAGCCGCAATCGAGCAACACCCTGGTCGTGGTGGCGCCCTCTTGCGACTCGATCAACAGGGAATTGCCCTCGCTGCCGCTACCGAGGAAGGCAAAGCGCATCATGCGCCTGCCTCCCCTGGCAGTCCGGCGAGCCACCCCGCGGCCGGGCGCCGCGGGGTGGTTTGCGTGACCCGCATGCCGGTCAGCGCAGTTGCTCGTCGAGCAGCGAAAGAATGCGTTTGCCGACTTCGGTGCCTTCCGGCTGACCCGCATCGTTCTGCACCGTCACGGTCGTGCCGGTGCCATCACCCTTCAGTGCCACGCGATACTTCTTCGCCTTCTTGCTGTCCTCGGTGCCGGTCTTGGTGAACAGCTTCGAGAAGAAACCGCGGTTGTCCACGGTGTCGCGCGGGTCGACATAGCGCACGTAGTACAGGCCTTGCGCGCGGTCACGGTCTTCCACCGTAAAGTTCACGCGGTCCAGCGCCAGGCCCACCGAGCGCCAGGCACGGTCGAACGGCTCGGACAACTGCAGTGCCTGGCTGCCATTGACCTGGGTCAGGTTGGCATTGGCGCTACTAGGTGCTGCTCCCTTTGCCGCAGTGGTGCCCGCAGCGGCGGCTGCCGGCGAAGCGGGATTCTTGGCCATGCGGTCGGCCTGCTCCTTCTGCACGCCCAGGCGCTGCGCGAAGCGCGAAAGGAATTCGGCCTCCAGCTCAGGATCGGAGGGGCGCGGCGTCCAGGTCGTGGTCGACTTGTCGATGCCGGTCAGTTGCTCCTGCGCACCACGGTGGCTGATGAAGACTTCCAGGTTGCCGTTCTGCGCGCGCTCCACGCGCGTGCGGAACTTGTCGCGCTCGGATGTCGAGTACAGCCCGTCGAAGACCTTGCCGATCGTGTTGCGGATGAAATCCTGCGGGATCTTGGCGCGGTTCTCGGCCCAGTCGGTTTCCATGATGCCGGTCTCTGGCGAGTCCTGCACCAGCAGGAAACCGCTCTCCTGCCAGAATTCACGCATCGACTGCCACAGCTTGTCCGCCGGCATGCCGTTGCTGATCACCAGCCAGCGCTGGTTGCCGTCGCGCTCCATGCGGATGCCTTGCGTGGAGGGCAGCACGTTCTCGGTGCCCACCTGCTGCTGCACGACCTTGTTCGACTGGTTGTAGGTCGACAAGGTGGACGTGCCGTTCTGGTCCGGCACGGAGTAGCGGCGGTCGCCTTCGATCTTGGTCAGGTCCGGCGGCACGTCCAGCGTGGAGGTGCGCTTGGCGGCGGACTTGTAGTCGATCTTGTCGGGCGCCATCGCGTCGTTGATGCTGCTGCAACCGGACATCGCGCTTGCCACGAGCACGGGCAAGACCAGGGCGGCACGGCCAACTTGCGTTGCACCGTGGCGGTTAAGCTTGAGTTTCATTGACACGCAATCCTAGTTGAGGGATGACGGCAAAACACCGTGCGATCAGCCGAGCAGGCCGGCCGCCGACAGCGCCTTGCGCACCACATCGTGGTATTCCGGTGACAGCGGAGTAAGCGGGAGGCGGATGCCGCCCTGCATTCTGCCCATTTGCTGGAGCGCCCACTTGACGGGAATCGGGTTGGCCTCGACGAACATCGCCTTGTTCAGCGCAACCAGTTCCATATGGATGCGACGCGCGGTAATCGCGTCGCCCTTCAGGGCAGCCACGCACAATTCGTGCATCTTGCGCGGCGCCACGTTGGCCGTGACGGAGATATTGCCATGGCCGCCCAGCAGCATCAGGGCAATCGCCGTGGGATCGTCGCCACTGTAGATGGAGAAGCCCTGCGGCGCATCCTTGATCAGTTGCGCGGCACGGTCGATATTGCCGGTCGCTTCCTTGACGCCGATGATGCCCGGCACCTGCGCCAGGCGCAGGATGGTTTCGTGCTGCATGTCGGCCACGGTACGGCCCGGCACGTTGTACAGCACGACAGGCAGTTCCACCGCTTCCGCGATCGTGCGGAAATGGCGATACATGCCTTCCTGGGTGGGCTTGTTGTAGTAGGGCACCACCTGCAGCGACGCATCGGCGCCGACCTGCTTGGCAAACGCGGTCAGCTCGATCGCTTCCTTGGTCGAGTTGCCGCCGGTGCCGGCGATGATCGGGATGCGCTTGTCGGCCTGCTCCACGGCGACGCGGATCAGTTCGCAATGCTCATCCACGTTCACCGTGGGCGACTCGCCAGTGGTGCCGACGATCACGATGCCATCGGTGCCCTCGGCCACGTGCCAGTCGACCAGGGCGCGCAGCGCGGGGAAATCCAGGCTGCCATCTTCCTGCATCGGCGTCACGATAGCGACGATGCTGCCGTTAATCTGTGTCATAACGTTTGAGAATTCGAGAAACGAATACCGCGATTGTACCGGATACCCAAGGCCTTCCGACCGCACCTTCGACCGCGGAAAACCCAAGGCAGTTCAACGCGTGAAGCCCAGGTCTCGCCGACCGGGCCCGCAAATAACCGGGGCCGCACTTCAGCCCGGCAAAGGATACCGCGGCGGCGCTCCGCCGCCTGTTTTGCCTATTTCTTCGCGAATCGCGCAAATACGCTGCACAAAGGCAGCTTTAGGCACCTCCAACGCACCATCTTCGTAGGCAATCACCCGCAAGATGCCGTGCACGGCATCCAGCAACTCGCCCGGCTGCAACAGGAAATCCGGGTTCGAAGGCTTGCCCACGGTCTCGTTGCCAGCCGCGAAGGTTTCGTAAATCAATACGCCGCCCGGCGCCAGCGCAGCGAACAGATGTGCCCAAAGCGGCCTGTGCAGGTAATTGGTGACCACGATCGCGTCGAAGCCCGGCTCATCCGCCAGCGGCCACGTGCCCTGCTCCAGGTCGGCCGTGCGCGTGGCGACGCCTTCGGGCAAAGCCGCCAGCGCGGCCAATGCCGCCGCATCGCGATCGACGCCCAGCACCGCATGGCCCCGGCGCGCGAACCAGATGGCGTGCCGGCCATTGCCGCAGGCCAGGTCGAGCACGCGGCCGCCCGGGCGCACCAGATGCGCCCAGCGCGCCACCCACGGCGACGGTGCGCCCAGCGGCGCGTGGGGGATGCCCGCCGCCGTGCTCACCGGTACCCCAGGCCCATGGCGGCGCGCACATCGCGCATCGTCTCGCGCGCCACCTGGCTGGCCTGGTCGCAGCCGTGGTCGACAATGGCGCGCAGCAGCGCGGGATCGTCCATGTATTTCTGCGCCCGCTCCAGCATGGGCTGCTGTTCGCGCAGGATGCCCTCGATCACCGGCTGCTTGCATTCGATGCAGCCGATGCCAGCGCTGCGGCAGCCCTTCTCGACCCACTCGCGGGTGGGCGCGTCCGTATAGACCTGGTGCAGTTGCCACACCGGGCACCGCGCCGGATCGCCGGCATCGGTGCGGCGCACGCGTGCCGGATCGGTCGGCATGGTACGTACCTTCTTCTCCACCGACGCCTTGTCCTCGCGCATGCGGATGGTGTTGCCATAGGACTTCGACATCTTCTGGCCGTCCAGCCCGGGCATGCGCGACGCCGCGGTCAGCAGCGCCTGCGGCTCGACCAGGATGGTCTTGCGCGAGCCGCCCAGGTAGCCCAGCAGCAACTCGCGGTCTTCGGCGGCCAGGCTCTGCGACTGGGCCACCAGCACGCCGCCCTCCTCGAGCGCCTCTGCCTTGCCCTGCTCCTGATAGGCGCGGCGCAGCTCCAGATAAGCCTTGGTGCGCTTGCCGCCCAGCTTTTTGGCGGCTTCCTGCGCCTGCGCCTCGAAGTCCGGCTGGCGCCCGTACAGATAGTTGAAGCGGCGCGCGATCTCGCGCGTGATCTCCACGTGCGGCACCTGGTCCTCGCCCACCGGCACGCGGCCGGCACGGTAGATCAGGATGTCGGCGGCCTGCAGCAGCGGATAGCCGAGAAAGCCGTAAGTGGAGAGATCCTTGTCCTTGAGCTTCTCGATCTGGTCCTTGTAGGTCGGCACCCGCTCCAGCCAGCTCAGCGGCGTGCCCATCGACAGCAGCAGGAACAGCTCGGCATGCTCGGGCACGCGGCTCTGGATGAACAGCGTGGCGCGCTCGGGATCGACGCCGGCGGCGAGCCAGTCGATCAGCATCTCCCACACGGATTCGCCGATCACCTCCGGCGATTCATAGTGCGTGGTGAGCGCATGCCAGTCTGCCACGAAGAAGAAACAGGGATATTCGGCCTGGAGCTGGACCCAGTTCTTGAGTACGCCGTGATAGTGGCCCAGGTGCAGCGCGCCGGTAGGCCGCATGCCGGAAAGAACGCGATCGGGAAACATGTCTATCTGTATTTGTGGGAATCGGTGCAGGTACGGGTACGCGTATTCGAGGTCTGCGCCGGCATGGGCGCCGGCGCCGCGGCTTACTGCACCAGAGCCAGGATGGGTTGCAGCATCAGCAACACCAGGCTCCTGAGCGCCCCCATCACCGGCTGCATCCACACTTTGGTGATCACGCCAGCCGCCACCAGCGCCAGCACCACGAAGATGCCATAGGGCTCGATGCGCGACACCGCATGCGCGATCCGCTGCGGCAACAACGCGGTCAGGACGCGGCCGCCATCAAGCGGCGGCACGGGGAACAGGTTGAACGCAGCCATCACCAGGTTGACCAGCACGCCGGCCTGCGCCATCTGGGTGAAGAACGGCTCCTGCACCCTGGCCACCACCAGGCCAACCGCCACCAGCGCCCACAGGAAGGCCTGCAGCACATTGCTGCCCGGGCCCGCCAGCGCCACCCACATGCCATGCCAGCGCGGATTGCGCAGGTGGTCGAAGGCGACCGGCACCGGCTTGGCGTAGCCGAAGACAAACTGTCCGCTGGTCATGAAATAGAGCAGCAGCGGCACCGCGATGGTGCCGATGGGATCGATATGGCGCGCCGGGTTCAGGCTGACGCGGCCCATCGAATAGGCGGTATTGTCGCCAAACAGCTTGGCCACGTAGCCGTGCGCGGCTTCATGCAGCGTGATGGCAAACAGGACCGGCAGCGCGTAGACCGCTAGGGTCTGAATCAGAGAGGAATCCATGGGTCACTATTGTACCGGGGCTGCGGCAAAGCGACTGTTCGGTGGCAATCACAGTCCAAAACGCTCGATATCGCCGCGTCCTTGCCGCACCAGCTCGGGCTCGCCGGCGGTCAGGTCGATCACCGTGGTTGGCTGCGCGGGCGCGGCGCCGCCACAGATCACCAGTTCCAGCTGTTTTTCCAGCCGCGCGCGGATCACCTCCGGCTCGTTGAGCGGGGCTTCGTCGCCCGGCAGCTGCAGGGTAGCCGAAATCAGCGGCTCGCCCACTTCGGCCAGCAGCGCCAGCGGAATGGGATGGTCGGGCACCCGCACGCCAATGGTCTTGCGGGCGGGATGCGAGAGCCGGCGCGGCACTTCCTTGGTGGCCTCGAGGATGAAGACGTAGGGCCCGGGCGTGGCGCCCTTGAGCCAGCGGTACTGCCGGTTGTCCACCCGCGCGAAGTTGCCAAGCTCCGACAAATCGCTGCACATCAGGGTCAGATGGTGCTTGTCGTCGATCCCGCGCAAGCGGCGCAGCCGCTCTACCGCGGCCTTGTCGTCGAGCCGGCAGGCCAGTGCGTAGCTGGAGTCGGTGGGCAAGGCAATCAGCCCGCCCTGCCCGATGATCTGCGCGGCCTGCTTGATCAGCCGGGATTGCGGGTTGAGCGGATGGATATCGAAGTATTGGGACATGTGCGGGCCTGGGGCGACCGGCCGCGGGATGGGCGCAAACGCCGCGCGCATTCCAGGCCAGTTCTGCGATGGGGAGAGGCGAAGGGAACGCATGGCGGGTTCGGGAGGGCTGGGCGCGGGACGGCCGTCGGCCGGCGCGGCTTACCAGTCATGCCAGACCGGGGTGACGGACGACGGCAGTGGCGGCAGCGAGCCCAGCTCGATCCGTCCCTCGCCCGGCCCGTGGAAGTCCGAGCCGCGCGAGCCCAGCAGGCCATAGTGATGCGCGACATTGGCATATTGGCGGTACTGTTCCGGCGTATGGCTGCCGGTGACCACCTCGACCGCGGCCCCGCCGAGCTGCTTGAACTCGTCAAACAGCGCATCGTGCTGGAGTTGTGTGTAGTTGTAGCGGCCTGGGTGCGCCATCACCGGGATACCGCCGGCCGCCTGGATCCAGCCCACCGCATCGGCCAGTTTGGCCCAGCGGTGCCCGACATAGCCCGGGCAACCTTCGCCGAGGTAGTCGTCAAACACCTCGCTGATGGTCTTGCACCGCCCTTCCTCCACCAGCCAGCGCGCGAAATGGGTGCGCGAGATCAGGTCGGGATTGCCGACGTGACGCAGCGCGCCCTCATAGGCGCCCTCGATGCCGATCGCGGCCAGCGCTTCGCCAATGTCCTGCGCCCTGGCGGCCCGCCCGGAGCGCGTGGCTGCCAGGCCATTGACCAGTGCCTGGCTTTCGGGATCGATCTGCAAGCCGACGATATGCACGGTCTGCCCGGCCCACGTCACCGAGATCTCCACCCCGGGCACGTAGCGCATGCCGAGCGCCTCGGCCGCGGCCCGCGCCCTGGCCTGGCCCTTGACCTCGTCATGGTCCGTCAGCGCCCAGAACGCCACGCCGCCGGCATGCGCGCGCGCGGCCACATCCTCGGGGGACAACATGCCGTCGGACACCGTGGAATGGCAATGCAGATCTGCGTTGATTGCGTGTGAATTTTGCATGCGTCTATTCTACTCTCGCGATAATTCCGCGTTAATCCAACTTCAATCCGACTTTAATCCGGTGCCAATGTGCGCCGCGTGGGCTGGCCCACACATGCGCGCCGATAGCCCTGCCGCCAACGCTGGCGTAGGGGGCGGGGCCGGCCCCGCGCGGTATAGTTGGGGCCTGACGACCCACCTGCCGGGCGCCGCCACGCGCGCCGCCCGCCACGCCATGCCGACCCGAACCCCTGCCTGCGCCACGCCTGATTCCCGCACCCCAACCGTCCCGGCCGACGTGATCCGCACCGATGTGCTGATCGTCGGCGCCGGCCCGGTCGGCCTGTTTGCTGCCTTCCAGGCGGGCGTACTGGGGCTGAAGTGCGAGCTCATCGACGTGCTGGACCGCGCCGGCGGACAGTGCACCGAGCTCTACCCGGAAAAGCCCATCTACGACATCCCCGCGGTGCCGGGCTGCCTGGCGCAGGACTTGGTCGACCGCCTGCTCGAGCAATGCGCGCCGTTCGCCTTTCCCATGCATTTCAACGAGCGCGCCAACGGCCTGGCCGAGGTCCCGCCCGAACCTCACGCCACAGCCGGCCATGAGCACCCGCACCGCCTGCTGGTCACAACCGACACCGGCAAGCGCTTCGACGTGGCCGCGGTGCTGATCTGCGCCGGCGCTGGCGCTTTCGCCCCGCAACGCGTGGCGCTGCCCGAGGCCGCCGCGCTGGAAGACCGCCACCTGCACTACGCGGTGCGCGACACCACGCGTTTCGCCGGCAAGCGCGTGGTGGTGGCCGGCGGCGGAGATTCCGCCCTGGACTGGGCGCTGGCGCTGCGCAAGACCGCGGCGCGCGTTACGCTGCTGCACCGCCGGGAAGGCTTTCGCGCGGCCGACGGTACGGTGGCCGAAATGCGCGCGGCCGTGGCCGCCGGCGAGATGGACTTCGTGGTGGGCATGCTGGGCGCGCTCAAGACCGAAGGCGGCTCCCTGGCCGGGGTCGACATTCGTACCCGGGAGGACACGATCAGCCTGCCTGCCGACGAACTCGTCGCGCTGTACGGCCTCGTCTCCGAGCCCGGCCCGATTGCCCAGTGGGACCTCGACATGCGCGCCGGGCGCATCATGGTGGATACCACCACCTACGAAACGTCCCGCCGCGGCATTTTCGCCGCGGGCGACATCGCCTTCTATCCCAACAAGCAAAAGCTCATCCTCTCGGGCTTCCACGAGGCAGCCCTGGCCCTGCGGCGCGCCTATCACTATGCCTTCCCGGAAAAGGCGCTGGTCCATGTGCACACCAGCAACAACGCCACGCTCAAGGAAAAACTGACGCACGCCTGAGCGCGGCAGCATGCACGGCCCACGGCGTCAGACGCAGAAAGACTCGACCAGCCCGGCCACCACCCGCGGCTGGTCGTGATGCAGCATATGGCCGGCGTCATCGACAATGGCCTCGCGGAAATCGCGAAACACCTTGAAGCGCTGCTTGAACTCCTCCAGCGGCTGGCCCTTTGCAATGTGGCTGAGCGTCTGCGAGTTGCGCGCTTCCACGTGCAGCACCGGCGCGGTGGCCTGCGCCCAGATCGCCATTACTTCGTCGAGCCGGTAGAGCACCGGATTGACCATCTTGTGCGCGGCATCGCCCAAGATCTCCCAGCGGCCTTGCGCATTGCGCGCTGACCAGTGCTCGGCCAGGAAGGCGGCGCGGTCATCGGGCAGACGCGGATTGGTCTTCTGCAGCCGTGCCGCCACCGCCCCCACGCTGTCATAGGAGCGCAACGGCTGGCGCTCGCGCAACTCGTCGAGCCAGCGCGCATAGCGCCCGGGCGCTTGCTCGGCGCGCGTGCCTGTCATGCCAAATCCCTCCAGGTCAACCACGCGGCGCACCCGCTCGGGGCGGATGCCGGCGTAGAAGCAGGCCACGTTGGCGCCCATGCTGTGCCCCACCAGGTTCACCGGCGCGTCCGGCTGGTAGTGGTCGAGTACGGCCTCGAGATCGGCGACATAGTCGGGAAACCAGTAGGACTCGGTGCCGGGATAGCGTGTCGGCCAGTCGGTCTGGCCAAAGCCGCGCCAGTCGGGGGCGATCACGTGCCAATCGCGTTCCAGCGCGTCCACCATGAACTGGAACGAGGCGGCCACGTCCATCCAGCCATGCAGCAGGAACAAGGTGGGCGCACCGGGCTCGCCCCAGTGGCGCACGTGCATATTGAGGCCGCGCAACGTGATAAATTCCGAGCGCGAGGTTTCTCTTATTGTCATGGTGTCTCCCCGGGTGCCTTTTCCCTGATCGTGGCGGACGCTTTCACCCGCGGCAACGGGGAAGCCTAAAAATAGAACGATCGTTCGTTTGCGGATTATAGCGGCAAGCCGGCCCGGCCCGCATCCCGAACGCAACCCAGGAGACCCAGCATGGCCGCACCCGCCCTGCCAGCCAGCCGGCGCGACGACTATCCCGCGCTACATTCGCAATTCCACTGGCATGTGCCCGAGTTTTTCAACCTGGCCGACGCGTGCTGCGGGCGCTGGGCGCGCGACCCAGCCACGATGGATCGCATCGCGGTCCACACCGAGCACGAAGACGGGCGCCGCGCCAGCTACAGCTACGCCTTCATCCAGGCCGAGGCCGATCGCCTCTCCCGGGCGCTGCGCACGCTGGGTGTGGCGCGGGGCGACCGCGTGGGCATCGTCATGCCGCAGCGCATCGAGACGGTGATTGCGCATATGGCGATCTACCAGCTCGGCGCCATCGCCATGCCGTTGTCGATGCTGTTCGGCCCGGAAGCCCTGGCGTACCGCCTCCAGCACAGCGAGGCGTGCCTGGCGATTGCCGACGAATCCTCGATCGACAACGTGCTGGCGGCGCGCGCGGAGTGCCCGGCACTGGCCACGGTGATCGGCGTCGGTGCCGCCGTGGGCCGCGCGGAGCACGACTGGGATGCGCTGCTGGCCGCCGAGCTGCCGGCGTTCACCGCAGTCGTGACCAAGGCCGACGAGGCGGCGGTGCTGATCTACACCAGCGGCACCACCGGCCCGCCCAAGGGCGCCCTGATCCCGCACCGCGCGCTGATAGGCAACCTACCCGGCTTCGTCTGTTCGCAAAACTGGTTTCCCCAAGCCGACGACGTGTTCTGGAGCCCGGCGGACTGGGCCTGGACCGGTGGGCTGTGGGATGCGCTGATGCCCACGCTGTATTTCGGCAAGACCATCGTGGGCTACCAGGGCAGGTTCTCCGCGCAAACCGCCTTCGAGCTGATGGCGCGCTATCGCGTCACCAATACCTTCCTGTTTCCCACCGCGCTCAAGCAGATGATGAAAACCTGCCCCGCGCCAAGCGAGCACTACCAGTTGCACCTGCGCGCGCTGATGAGCGCGGGCGAAGCCGTGGGGGAAACCGTGTTCGCCTGGTGCCGCGACGCGCTCGGCGTGGTCGTCAACGAAATGTTCGGCCAGACCGAGATCAACTACATCGCGGGCAACTGCACCGCGCAGAACAACGATGGCCAGCTAGGCTGGCCGGCGCGCCCGGGCTCGATGGGCAGGCCCTATCCTGGCCACCGCATCGCCGTGGTCGACGATGAAGGCAGGCCCTGCGCGGTGGGCGAGGACGGCGAGGTGGCCGTGTGCAGCACCGACGTCCACGGCCATCCCGACCCCGTGTTCTTCCTTGGCTACTGGCGCAATGAGGAGGCCACCGCCGGCAAGTACCTGGAGCACGACGGCCTGCGCTGGTGCCGCACGGGCGACCTGGCGCGCATCGACGAAGACGGCTACCTTTGGTACCAGGGGCGCGCCGACGATGTCTTCAAATCCTCCGGCTACCGCATTGGCCCGAGCGAGATCGAGAACTGCCTGCTCAAGCATCCCGCCGTGTCGAACTGCGCGGTGGTGCCCTCGCCGGACCCGGAGCGCGGCGCGGTGGTCAAGGCGTTCATCGTGCTGGTGCCATCGATCGTGCGTTCGGCGCAGGCCGACGCCACGCTGGTGGCCGAGCTGCAGCAGCATGTGCGCGGCCAGCTTGCGCCCTACGAGTATCCCAAGGCCATCGAGTTCATCGCGCAGTTGCCGATGACCACCACCGGCAAGATCCAGCGGCGCGTGCTGCGCGAGATCGAAGCCCGGCGCGCTGCGCCAGCGCACCCGTAGCACTGGCAGGCGGGCGCGGCCGCAAGGCTCTCGCC
>NZ_LZZU01000001.1:0-149476 GCF_014170355.1 Cupriavidus sp. UME77 | reverse complement strand
GATTTTAACTGGAGGGGGTGGGGGTGGGGGGATTTGGCAGGATGGAAAATGCGCACCCATGTACCTGCACGCAAGTGCCACCTGCCTGCGTGAACCGTGCCGGGGGCTCAAGCCAGGATCAAGCCAGGATCAAGCCAGGCTCAAGTCCGGTTCGCCCATGTCCATCCGCTCAACATTGAAGCGCTCCCTGACCATCACCACTACCCGGCGTGCCAGCGGCAAGCTCCGTAACGCTTCTTCCTCGCTCCTCCCGGGGAAATCGACCTCCGCGCTCCAGTTGCACCCGGTGTGGTCGGGCCGGTGCACGCATACGGCGTGCAGCTGGCAGCCCTGGCAGCCGGGTTGCGCATGCAGGCAATCGTTCAGCAGGCGCTTGAGTTCGGTCAGGGGCTTGGTCTGGCGATCCATGATGGACTCCGGTTGCGCACCGGCGCCCGCGGCGGGCGGGGACGGGCGAGGCCGTGGTTCCGACAATGGGGGCGGTGGAACGAGGGCCGTATCAGTTGATGGATTTGTCGGCCCGGCATTCCGGGCAAAGGCCGTATAGCACCAGCATGTGCTCGCGCAGCACGAAGGCATTGGCGCTTGCCACTTCACGCTGGCGGATCTCGATGGCTTCGTCGCGGAATTCTTCCACGCGGCCGCAGGCCACGCAGATCAGGTGGTCGTGGTGGCCGCCTTCGTTGAGCTCGAACACCGCGTGATCGGCTTCGAAGCTGTGGCGCAGCAGGATGTTGGCCTGCACCAGCTGGTTGAGCACGCGGTAGATCGTGGACAAGCCGGCGTCGACTTCCTGCGCCAGCAGGATGCGGTAGACATCTTCGGCGCTGAGGTGGCGCCGCTGGCTGGCACGGAAGACTTCCAGCACGCGAACGCGCGGCGACGTTGCCTTGAGTCCGGCACGCTTGAGGTCAATGGGTTCGGTACTGTCGGGAGGCATCAGCATGCTGCGGCTTGGCACCCGCATGGGGGCGCATCAATCGGAAATGAAGGTGTCTGGGCCGGCTGCGCCGTCACGCGCATTGGGCGGACGTTCGCGATACCAACCGTAGGCGTGCGGCGGGCGGCGTCCCGCAAGGAAGGCCGCCCGCTGCTGCGAGCCGTGGCGCACGGCTCGCGGAATAAAAAGATGGCTTGGCTTGTCGGCCGAAGAAGCGATCGGGAAAGCGGGGTCTGGTTGCTTTCCCGATCCTCCGGTGACTGGCTACTGCCAAACGCTCCGCGGTACGGAGCGGTCCCCACAAAAGACGGTGATGGATGCCGCGTTGCGACCTCTCAAAATTCTGGTTGCCGCGGGCTTGCCGCTGGCCTTGCTGTGTTCTGGTGCCTGGCGCCTAGCTGGTCTTGCTTGCCTGCGTCAGTCAGTGAAGCAATAGTAAATGGGAATTAATCTCATTACAAGAAGAATTTTCAACTTATTTGGGAAGGGATTTGCGGGTGGCGCGGCCGCCGGTTGCACGCAGCGCGGGAGGAAACATGGGGGGCAAGGCGGAAAAAGAGAACGTGCGCCGGGCAAGCGGGGAAAGTCCCCGGCGCACGCGAAGCGCGCAGTCAAGCGCGCGATGGCGGCGCCCGGCATGCCGAGCCCGGGACGCCGCTGGTTACTGCCCTATGCGGAGCTCAGGCGCCCGCCAGCCGGAACGTGCCAACGGCGCGGTGCAGCGCATCGGCCTGGTCTTCGAGGGAGGCGGCCGCGGCGGCTGCCTGCTCCACCAGCGCGGCGTTCTGCTGCGCCATCTGGTCCATCTGCGTCACGGCCTGGTTGACCTGCTCGATGCCGCCGGTCTGCTCTTCGGTGGCGGCGCGCATCTCGCCCATCAGGTCGGTCACGCGCTTGACCGCTTCCACGATCTCGTCCATCGCTTGCCCCGCGTTTTCCACCAGCGCCGAGCCATCATCCACCCGCTGCGCGGAGTTGCCGATCAGGGCTTTGATCTCCTTGGCGGCGGTGGCACTGCGCTGTGCCAGGCTGCGTACCTCGCCGGCTACCACCGCGAAGCCGCGGCCCTGGTCGCCCGCGCGGGCGGCTTCCACCGCGGCGTTGAGCGCCAGGATATTGGTCTGGAAGGCGATGCCCTCGATCACGCCGATGATGTCGACCACCTTGCCGGAGGCGGCCTTGATCTCGCCCATGGTGTTGACCACCTTGCCCACGATGACGCCGCCGCGCACCGCGATCTCCGATGCGCCCTCGGCCAGGCGGCTGGCCTGGCGCGCGTTGTCGGCGCTCTGGCGCACCGTGCCGGTGAGCTGCTCCATGCTGGCCGCGGTTTGCTCCAGCGACGCCGCTTGTTCTTCGCTGCGGCGCGACAGGTCGGCGTTGCCGGAGGCGATCTCCCTGGCCGCTCCGGCGATCGAATCCGCCGAGCCGCGGATACTGCCGATGGCGCCGGTCAGGCGGGTTTGCATCTGCTGCATGGCAAACAGCACGCTGTGGTTGTCGCCGGGCGCGGTGTGCACTTCGCTGGCCAGGTCGCCCTCGGCGATGCGCGCGGCGATGCGCGAAGTCAGCGCCGGCTCTCCGCCCAGCTGTTTATGCAGGCCGTTGGCGATGCGCAGCACCACCACAGTCATCACCGTGCCGATGCCCAGCAGCAAGGCCAGCGACTTGAGCAGTGCCTGGCGGAACGCCGCGTCGATATCGTCCAGGTAGACCCCGGCGATGAAGTTCCAGTCCCACGGCTTGAAGTTCGCCACGTAGCTCAGCTTGGGCTGCGGCGCCTCGGCGCCCGGCTTGGCCCACAGGTATTGCACGTAGCCCTGTCCCGCGCCCTTGCCGATCGCGGCGATATCGCGGAACAGATAAGTGCCCTTCGGGTCCTTGGTGTCTTCCATGTTCTTGCCATTCATCTCCGGCTTGAACGGGTGCATCACCACGACCGCGTTGGAGTGCATCAGGGTGAAGTAGCCGTCCTCGCCAAAGCGGATGGCGCGCACGCGCTCCAGGGCTTGCTGCTTGGCCTCCTCCATCGGCATCTTGCCGGTGCGTCCCAGTGCCTCGTACGACTGGACCATGGACAGCGCGGTTTCGGTGACGTGCGCCAGGTCGAGCTTTCTCTCCGCCAGGCGCAGCTCGCGCATCTGCCAGGCGTCCCATAGCGTCAGCCCGAGCAGGCAGACCCAGCTCAGCAGCAATGGCAACAGCAGTTTTTTCCTCAGGCTCAGGCGCTCCAGCATTCTCTCTCCCCTTTTTTCTAGCTATGGATTTACGGCTCTGCTGACGCGATAACGGCGGCCCCGAGGACAAACTTGACGATCGCTCGCTAGGGGATTTCCTCAGGTACAGCAAGGCTTGCAGGGGAATTCGGCAGTGGCGTGCGTGTAACCGCACAAATGAACTTCGGGCAGCGGATCACGCTGCACTTAGCGGCGCGCGCCGAGCCTGTAATGGAACGTAACGCCTGCTCACCAGCCCAAGCATTGCGATTTCAAATGAGAACCATTATCCTTTCGCCTTATTTGCTTGGACCGTCACCTGGCATGGGGCGCGGCACCTTCGCGCGGACGCGGCAAGCTGACCAGTGAGGCACCGGAGAAGCAGGTTGCCGGGCGCCGGAAGATCAACAAACATGACTGAAACATCGCTAGGGGCCGGCCAGCAGCGCCGGGCCTTCTGGCTCAAACACCTGCATCAGTGGCACTGGATCAGTTCGGCAATGTGCCTGATCGGCATGCTGTTGTTCGCCGTCACCGGCTTCACGCTCAACCACGCTGGCCAGATCGAGGCTCGCCCGCAAGTGGTCACACGCACGGCGAGCGCGCCGGCCAGCCTCACGGCGGCCTTGCGCCAGGCCACGCACGCAGACAAGGGCCCGGTGCCGGCGGCGCTGGCCGGCTGGTTGTCGCAGGAACTCGATATCGACACCCATGGCCGTGAAGCCGAGTGGCAGGCCGATGAGATCTATGTCGCATTGCCGCGCCCGGGTGGCGACGCCTGGGTCAGCGTGGCACTGGACAGCGGCGAGGTGCAGTACGAGAAGACCACGCGCGGCTGGATCTCCTACCTGAACGACCTGCACAAGGGCCGCAACACCGGCCGCGCCTGGAGCCTGTTCCTGGACGTGTTCGCCGCGGCCTGCCTGATCTTCAGCGTGACCGGGCTGTTCCTGCTCAAGCTGCACGCCGGTGGCCGCATGGCGACCTGGCCGCTGGTCGGGCTGGGCCTGGTGGTGCCGCTGCTGCTGGCGCTGTTGTTCATCCACTAACGATCATTAACGATGACTAGCGATCACCCGATCCCATTTACCGTTCAAAGACGAGGTCCCGTTATGCGCCGATTGCTTACCGTCACCCTTACCGGCCTGGCCGCGGCGCCGTTTGCCAGCCCGGCCGTGGCGGCCGAAATGAACGTCAAGGTAGAGATCCCGCGCCTGAACGTCGCGGAATACCACCGGCCCTATGTCTCGATGTGGATCGAGCGTGCCGACCAGAGCCCGGCCGCCACGCTGGCCGTCTGGTATGACGTCAAGCACAAGGACGGCGAAGGCACCAAGTGGCTCAAGGACATGCGCCAGTGGTGGCGCAAGGCCGGGCGCGACATGCAGATGCCCGCCGATGGCATCTCCGGCGCTACGCGCGCGGCCGGAGAGCACACGCTCACTTTCACGGATGCCAAGGCGCCGCTGGGCAAGCTGCCCGCCGGCGAGTATCAGCTCGTGGTGGAAGCCGCTCGCGAGGTCGGTGGCCGCGAGCTGCTGCGGGTGCCCTTTGCCTGGCCGCCGAAGACAGCCGCCTCGGCCAAGGCCAAGGGCGAGCATGAGCTTGGCGGCGTCTCGGTCGACCTCAAGCCCTGAGCCCTGAGCCCCGGACCGATCAACCAGCCCTGCATTCAATAGCAAGAGGAATAGGAACATGACGATGAAGACCTTCGCCACCAAACTGTCCGTCCAGGCCGCCGCGCTGGCCTTGGCCGCGCTGATGCCGCTGGCCGCCCACGCACACCGCCAGTGGCTGCTGCCGTCGGCGACCGTGCTGTCGGGCAGCGACCCGTGGGTGACCGTCGACGCCGCCGTGTCGAACGACCTGTTCTACTTCGAGCACGTGCCGCTGCGCCTCGACAACCTTGCCGTGACCGCGCCGGACGGCGCCGCGGCCAAGGTCGAGAACGCCAGCACCGGCCGCTATCGCAGCACCTTCGACGTGCACCTGACCCAGCCCGGCACCTACAAGGTGGCCATGGTCAACCACGGCCTGTTTGCCAGCTACAAGGTGGACGGCCAGGCCAAGCGCTGGCGCGGTTCGCCCGAAGCCTTCGCCAAGGAGGTGCCGGCCGGTGCGCAGGACCTGCAGGTGACGCAGGCCGACAGCCGCCTGGAAGCCTTCGTGACGGCGGGCAAGCCCACCGCCAAGGTGCTGCAGACCACTGGCCGAGGCCTGGAGCTGGCGCCCGTTACCCACCCGAACGACCTGGTCGCCGGCGACGCCGCCAGCTTCCGCCTGCTGCTGGACGGCAAGCCCGCCGCCAACGTCAAGGTAGCCGTGGTGCCGGGCGGCATCCGCTACCGCGACCAGTTGCAGGAAATGGCGTTCACCACCGACGCCGACGGCAAGTTCAGCGTCAAGTGGCCGGCCCCGGGCATGTACTGGATGGAAGCCGAGGTGCGCGACGACAAGGTTGCCGTCAAGGAAGCCAAGACGCGCCGCGCCAGCTATGCGGCCACGGTGGAAGTGCTGCCGCAGTAAGCGCAGTGCCACACCGGCAGGCAGCGGCGCGTGAGCCCCGTTGCCTGCGCAAGCCCTAAGCCCCCAGCGGGCTTTTTGTGTTTTCGTCGTTTCCGTCTCCTGTCCGTCACTATCCGTCACTATCCGTCACTGGCCGTCTCCTATGCAGCGTGTCCTGGTTCCCCTTTCGCTTGGTGCCGTGCCGCCCGTGCCTGCCGCGACGTCACGCCTGTGCCGGCGGCAAGGCGAGACCATGGGCACCACATGGTCGGTGGCGTGGGCCGCATCGCCCGTGGCAGTCGATCAAGACACGCTCGAGGCCGGCATCTGCGCCGTGCTGGCCGAGGTCGTCGCGCAGATGAGCAACTGGGACGAAGCCTCGGACGTGAGCCGCTTCAACCGCGCCGAGGCCGGCAGCTGGCAGGTGCTGCCAGCCGACTGCTTCACCGTGCTGAAGGCCGCGCTGCAAGTGGCGCGCGACAGCGGCGGCGCCTTTGACCCCAGCGCGGGGCCGCTGGTCGACCTGTGGGGCTTCGGCCCGGCGCCGCGCCGTGCCCAAGCGCCCGAGCTGGCGGCGCTGGAGCAGGCGCGCGGGCAATGCGCATGGCAGCGCATCGCCATCGACGAGGCCGGCAGCCGCGTGCAGCAGCCCGGCGGCATCCGGCTGGATTTCTGCGCCATCGCCAAGGGCTTTGGCGTGGACGCGGTGTCGCGCTACTTGAGCGGGCAGGGCATCGACAGCCACCTGGTGGAAATCGGCGGCGAGCTGCGCGGCCATGGCGTCAAGCCCGACGGCATGCCGTGGTGGGTCGCGCTGGAAACGCCACCGGGCGGCGGCGCGGCGGGGCACGAGACGCTGGTCGCGCTGCATGGCTTGTCGGTTGCCACCTCGGGCGATTACCGACGTTACTTCGATAGCGGCGGTCGCCGCTATGCGCACACGCTGGACCCGCGCACGGGCTATCCGGCCAGCCACGCGCTGGCCTCGGTCACGGTGCTGCACCCGCAATGCATGATGGCCGATGCGCTGTCCACCGCGCTGACCGTGCTGGGCCCTGAGGCGGGCATGGTGTTCGCCCGCCGCCATGCGCTGGCCGCGCGCTTCCTGATCCGCCGCAGCGATGGCTTCGACGAACGTTTGTCGCCGGCCTTCGAGGCCATGCTGTCATGACCACGCCCGATACCGCCTCCTCCCTGCCGATAGACCCGCCGGCCGCGGCCAGCCCGCGCCGGCAGGGCCACGAAGGCCATGCCGGGAATACCGGCTATACCGGCTATACCGGCGATACTGGCAATTCCCGCAAGCGCATCCGCGTCATCGACGCCGTGATCCTGCTAGGCGCGCTGGCTGGCGTGGCCGGCACCGCTCTGGGCCTTCTCGCACCCAGCCGCACCGGCATGGCCGCCGGCGTGTTGATGGCCTATGCCGGGTTCTGTGCCGCCGTGATCGGCCGGCATCGCCAGCGGCATGCGCGCGCCGGCCAGCTGGCCGAGGCAAAGGACGGCGCCACGGTCGTGGCCTACGCGAGCCAGAGCGGGTTTGCCGAGCAGCTTGCACTGCAAACCGCGCAAGCGCTGCAGGATGCCGGCGTGCCCGTGCAGCTGCTATCGTTCGACCAGCTGGAGGCCGGGCGTCTTGCCCATTGCCGCCAGGTGCTGTTCGTGGTCAGCACCACGGGCGAGGGCGATGCGCCAGACAGCGCCTCGGGCTTTGCGCGCCGCCTGACGGCCGCCGCCGGTGCGGGTGGCATGCGCGCGCTGCGCTACGGCATCCTCGCGCTTGGCGACCGCAGTTACGCGAACTACTGCGCCTTCGGCCACACGCTGTCGGCATGGATGCAGCGCCAGCATGCGCAGGCGCTCTTCGACATGGTGGAAGTGGACAACGGCGATGCCGGGGCCCTGCGCCACTGGCAGAACCATCTCAGCGCGCTCGCCGGCGGCGCCGAAATCGCCGACTGGGAAAAACCGCGCTACGGCGTCTGGCGCCTGCATGAGCGCAGGCTGCTCAATCCCGGCAGCCCGGGCGCACCAGCCTTCCATCTTGCGCTGGTGCCGGCAACCGTGGGCGAGGGCGCGCCGTCGTGGCAGGCCGGCGACATTGCCGAGATCGGCCCGTGTCTTGCGCCGTCCGAGGTGGCGCGCGTGCTGGCAAAGCTCTCGCTGGACGGTGACACCGCTGTGCGCTGCGATGGCGCATCCACCACGCTGGCGCAGGCGCTCGCCACGCGCATCGTCCTGCCAGATCCGCATCTGGCCGCGCTGGCCGGCGTCACGCCGCAACGGCTGGTGGATACGCTGCCGCTGCTGCCGCACCGCGAGTATTCGATTGCTTCGCTGCCGGGCGACGGGCAACTGGATTTGCTGGTGCGCCAGACGCGCCATGACGATGGCCGGCTCGGCCTGGCATCCGGCTGGCTCACCGCGCATGCGGCGCCGGGCGCGGGCATCGCCCTGCGCATCCGCACCAATCGCGGCTTTCATCCGCCTGCGGACGATCGCCCGCTGATCCTGATCGGCAACGGCACCGGCCTGGCGGGCCTGCGCGCGCATCTTAAGGCCCGGGCCGCGGCCGGGCACCATCGCAACTGGCTGCTGTTTGGCGAGCGCACCGCGGAGCACGACGCGTTTCACCACGACGAGCTCGCCGCATGGCAGGCCCATGGCGTGCTGCAGCGGCTGGACCTGGTCTACTCGCGCGATGGCGGCTCGCTGCATTACGTGCAGGACGCCGTGCGCGCATCGGCCGATGCACTGCGCGAATGGATCGAAGCCGGCGCGGCCATCTACGTTTGCGGCAGCCTCAAGGGCATGGCCGCTGGCGTCAACGCTGCGCTGTCGGACGTGCTGGGCGAAGAGGCCCTGCTGCGCCTTGGCGAGCAGGGCCGGTATCGGCGCGACGTCTACTGAGACTGCCTGGGAATGATCAGGCTGGCGCAGCGTCCGCCGCCACCTCCATCAGCGCATCCACCACCACCGCACCGCCCGCGCTCACCATCACCGGGTTGAGGTCGATCGAGCGGATCGCGCCGCCGGCCTCAAGCATCAGCTGGCCCACGCCCACGGCGATCCGGCACAGCGCCGCCACATCGACAGCCGGCTCGCCGCGCACGCCCGCCAGCAGCGGCGCAATGCGCAGGCCGGCTACGGCGCGCGCCACCGCGGCCTCGCTGCACGGCGCCAGCAGCACGGCCGTGTCGCGCAGCACCTCCACATACTTGCCGCCGTCTCCCACCAGCACCACCGGCCCGAACACCGGGTCCCAGTGCGCGCCCACCATGCATTCGCGCTGGCCGCATTCCATGCGCGCCACCACCACGCCCTCGCAGGCCGCGCCGAGCTTGTCCAGGATGTCGGTCTGCGTGAGGAAGGCCTGCGCCACGGCATGTTCATCGTTGCAGTTCAATGCGACAAGGCCGTGCTCGCTCTTGTGCGGCACTTGCGGCGAGCTGGCCTTGACTGCGACGGGCCCCTTCAACTCGCGCCAGGCCGCGACCGCTTCGTCCACGCTCTGGCACAGCTTGTGCGCTACCACCGGGATGCCGGCCAACGCCAGGCGCGCGAGGCTCGCCGCCTCGCTCAGCGTGTGGCCGGTAGCGCCCGACGCAGCTCCCGCTGCATCGCTTGCCGCGGGCCGATGCGCGGCGACGGCCGTGTCTTGCGCGGCCACATCGCGCAGTTGCTGCTGATGCGTGACCAGTTGCGCGAATGCAGCCAGCGCCTCGGCGCCGCTGGCATAGGTGGGCACGTTGGCCGCGCGGAACGCAGCTGCCACCGGCGCCTGCCAGGCCGCCACGGCAATCGGCTTGCCGGCGTTGTTGGCAAAGCTGGCGGCATCGCGCGCAAAGCGCGGCAGGTCGTAGCCCATGCCCGCCACCGGGATATCGAGCAGCAGCAGGTCGGCGGCGGGGTCGGCGGCCACCACCGGCAGCACGTCGCCAAACAGCCCGCTGTTGGTCAGCAGCGCGGCGGTGACATCGACCGGGTTTGCGGTTGAGGCGAATCCGGGCAGGCGCTCCGCCAGCGCCGCTTGCGTGGCCTGCGACAGCGGCGCCAGCGCAAGCCCGAGCGGCTCGGCCGCATCGGCCGCCATCACGCAGCTCGCGCCGGAATTGCTCACCACCACCAGCTGCCGCCCGCCGGCCTGCCAGCCGCGCAGGTAAAGCGGCGCACAGCGCGCCAGCGCGTGCGCATCATCCACGCGGCAGATGCCGTGCCGCGCCAGGAAGGCACCCACCGCGCGGTCTTCATTGGCAATGGCGCCGGTGTGCGACGCCGCCGCGCGCTGGCCCGCGCTGGAGCGGCCCGCCTTGACGGCAACGATGGGCACGCCACGGCGGCGCGCCACCGCGGCGGCTTGCGCCAGCACGGCCGGATCGGTCAGGCTCTCCAGGTACAGCAGGATCAGTTGCACATCGGGGTCATGCGCCACGGCCAGCGCCAGCTCGCTCACCGTGATGTCGGCTTCGTTGCCGGTGGCGTGCATATGGCGCACGCCGATGCCCTGGCCGCGCAGCAGGCCGTAGACCACGGCGCTGACGCCGCCGCTCTGGCTCACGACGGCCACCGGGCCATCCTGCGGCGGCACTTCGATAAACATGGTGGAGAAGCTGGCAATGGTGCCGGTGCCGAAATTGGCCAGGCCCTGGCTGTTCGGGCCAACCAGGCGCAGCCCCGCGCCGGTGGCAACCCGCACCATCTCGTCCTGCTGGCGGCGGCCTTCCTCGCCGGCTTCGCCGAAGCCCGAGGCGATCACGATCGCGGCTGCCACGCCCAGCCGCGCGCAATCGCGCACCGCCGACACCGCTGCGTCGCCGCCTACCACGATGATGGCCAGCTCCGGCACTTCGGGCAGTGCGTCGAGCGAGGCAAAGGCAGGCAGGCCCTGGATGGTGTCGCGCTGCGGGTTCACCGGGAAGAGCTTGCCGGCGTAGCCATGCTCGCGCATGTAGTAGATGGGCCGGCCACCGATCTTGTGGATATGGTCGGAGGCGCCGATCACCGCGATCGAGCGCGGCGCCAGCAAGGCTTGCAAGGTCTGGTTCATGATGAATGCGATCCGGAATCAAAGGCCGGCACGTCCGGCTCCAGGGAACAGCGAGAATGGCTCAATCGATGGTGGCGCCGGAGGCCTTGACCACCTTGCCCCATTTGTCGATCTCCCGGGTCAGGAACTGCGCCGTGGCGCCAGGCGTCGTCCATTCCGCGGCGAAGCCCTGCGTAGCGAACTTGGCCCGTACCTCCTCCTGTTCAAGCACGGCCTTCAGCGCGCTGCTCAAGGTGGCGATCACGGCCTGTGGTGTCGCCGCCGGCGCGAGCAGGGCATTCCACGCGGTAGCCTCGTAGCCGGGCAGGCCAGCCTGCGCCATGGTGGGCACATCGGGCGCGGCGGGCGAGCGCGTTGCGCCGGTGATCGCCAGCGCGCGCAGCCGGCCCTCGCGCACGAAGGGCATGGCGGAGAGCATGGTGTCGAACATGACCGTGGCTTGCCCGCCCATCACATCGGTGAGCGCGGGCGCGCTGCCTTTGTACGGCACGTGGGTCATGTGCGTGCCCGCCATGCTGTTGAACAGCTCCGCGGCGAGGTGCGTGGACTGGCCGTTGCCGGAGCTGGCAAAGCTGACTTGTCCCGGCTTGGCCTTGGCCAGCGCGATCAGCTCCGCGACATTGGCCGCCGGCGTGGCGGGCGCCGTGACCAGCACCAGCGGGCCGCGCGTCAGCAGCGAGACCGGGGCGAAGTCCTTCTGCGTGTTGTAGCCAGGCTTGGTAAACAGCGTCATGTTGATGGCGTGCGCCGTGGTCGCCACCAGCAGCGTGTAGCCATCCGGCGCGGCCTTCGCGGTGGCCTCGGCACCGATATTTCCGCCCGCGCCGGGCCGGTTCTCGATCACCACGGGCTGCTTGAGCTGCTCCGACAATCTCTGCCCGACCACGCGCGCCACGATGTCGGTGGGGCCGCCGGGCGGGTAAGGCACAACCAGCCGCACCGGACGCGTTGGCCAGTCCTGCGCGCGTGCGCCGGGCGCGGCCAGCAGCACGGCGGCCATTGCCATCGCGCCCATCAGCAGGGCGCGCGCGGGCCGCCGAAGCGGCAAGGTTCGGACCATGTCGATCTCCAGAGTGTCGATGTGTGTTGCTGCGTCGTGCTACGTAGTGCTACGCCGTGCCATGCGGCTACTCGCGCTGGAAACGCAGCAGCGTGCGCTCGCCATGGCGCATGAACCCCGCGCGCACGCGCTCGCCGATCGTCACGCCGGGCTCGGCATGCGCCATCACGCGCGGGCCTTCGTCAAGCGTGGCCAGCACCAGCGTGTAAGGCGCCAGCGCGCGGAAATCCTCGGTGGGCGCGCGCGCGACTTCGGTGACGCTGTGCACGGTAGCGCGGCCCGTGGCGTCGCGCCACGCCAGCCGCGTGCTGCCGCAAGCGCGGCATGCATGGCGCTGCAGCGGTTGCCACGCGGCGCAGTCCTCGCACGCCTGATAGCGCACCACGCCCGCGTCGAGGCCGGCCCGATAGGAATGGTCAGTGTTCATGGCGATGTCCTTGGCGCAGGTGCGCGGCGGCGGGTAGTTGAAGCGTTCTCATGCCGCCTCCAGCACCAGGCTGACATGCGAAGACAGCACCCCGCCATCCGCGTGGAACAGCGCGCGCTTGCGCGGCGGCAACTGGCGCGCGCCAGCCTTGCCCGCAAGCTGCCGCGTGGCTTCCGCCAGATGCATCAGGCCGCCGGCCACGCCTGAGTGCCCGAAGGCAAGCAGGCCGCCGTGCGTGTTGAGCGGCAGCGCGCCGTCGCGCGCAAAGTCGCCCGCCGCAAGCCGCTGTGGCGAGCCGCCGCGCGCGGCTATGCCAAGCTCTTCGAGCAGCATGGCCAGCGTGATCGTGAACGAGTCGTAGATCGCCAGGTAGTCGATCTGTCCGATCGTGTTGCCCGCTTGCGCGAGTGCGCGCCGCGCGGCGTCGGCGGCGCCGGTAGCCAGCACGCTGTCGAGCGCGCACAAATGCTGGTGGCGATGCGCCTGCCCCGCGCCCGTGATGCGCACGGGCGTGCCACCGCCCGGCTCGGCGGACACCACCAGCGCCACCGCGCCATCGGAGATCGGGCAGCAGTCCGACAGCCGCAGCGGCGTGGCGATGGGCTTGGCGGCGCGTGCCGCCTCCAGCGTGAGCGGCTCGCGCAGGTGCGCATCGGGGTGCCCCGCCGCGTGCTCGCGCATCAGCACCGCGAAGCCGCTGAGCGCGTCGGCGCGCATGCCGGTCTCGGCCAGATAGCGCGAGGCCAGCAGCGCGTAGTAAGCCGGCACGGAAGCGCCATTGGGCACTTCCATGTCCGGCTCGCCAACCTGCGCCAGCGTCTGGATGGACTGGTCGCGGCTCTGGCCGGAGAGGCGGTTCTCGCCGGCCACCACCAGCACGTTGCGGCAGCGCCCGGCGCCCACCAGCTCGCGCGCCAGCATGGCCATCACGCCGCCGGTGGCGCCGCCGGAGGCCACGCCGTGCGCGTAGGCCGGATCGAGCGAGGCGTACTCGCAAAAGCGCGTGGCCAGCATCAGGTGCGGCAGCGTGGTGGCGTAGCCGCACAGCACGCCGTCGATGTCGGCGCGGGCCAGGCCGGCGTCGGCCAGCGCGGCGTCGGTGGCCTGCGCCATCAGCGTCAGCGGCGTGCTGCCCTCGACGCGGCCAAAGCGCGTATTGCCCGCGCCGCGCAGGTAAGCTGCGTGTTGCATGTCGTCTCGCTTGACCGTCACCGCTTCACCGCTTCAGCAGCGGGCACTGCGACTTGGCCACCGGCATGAAGGCCTGGTCGCCGGGCACCGTGGCCAGCAGCTTGTAGTAGTCCCATGGGTACTTCGATTCCGCCGGCGTCTTGACCTCGAACAGGTACATGTCGTGGATCATGCGGCCGTCCTCGCGGATGCGGCCGTTCTTGGCGAAGAAGTCGTTGATCGGCATCGCCTTCATCTGCTTCATGACGGCAGCGGTTTCGTCGGTACCCGCGGCCTGGATCGCCTTGAGGTAATGCATCACCGACGAATAAGTGCCGGCCTGACTCATGTTCGGCATCTTCTTGAGCTTCTCGAAGTACCGGCGCGACCACGCGCGCGTGGCGTCGTTCATGTCCCAGTAGAAGCCCTCGGTCAGCAGCAGCCCGGATGCGGTCTTCAGGCCGATGGCGTGGATGTCGTTGATGTACAGCAGCAGCCCCGCCATGCGCTGGTTGCCACCTTTGGTCAGGCCGAATTCGCTGGCCGCCTTGATGGCGTTGACGGCATCGCCGCCGGCATTGGCCAGGCCCACCACCTGCGCCTTGCTGGCCTGGGCCTGCAGCAGGTAGGAAGCAAAATCGCTGGCGCCGATGGGATGGCGCGCCGCGCCGAGCACCTTGCCGCCGGTCTCGTTGATCACCGCGGTGGCGGATTCCTGCAGCGTATGGCCGAAGGCGTAGTCGGCGGTCAGGAAGAACCACGTCTTGCCGCCGCGCTGCACCACCGCGCGCGCTGTGGAATTGGCCAGCGCGTAGGTGTCATAGGCGTAGTGCACCGAGACCGGCGTGCACAGGTCGTTGGTGATGCGCTCGGTGCCGGGGCCGGAGAACACCACGATCTTGTTTTTCTGCTTGGCGACCTCCAGCACCGCCAGGGCCGGTGCCGAGGCGGCCACGTCCAGGATGGCGTCGACGTGGCCCGTATCGAACCACTCGCGCGCCTTGCTGGCGGCGATGTCGGCCTTGTTCTGGTGATCGGCCACCACCAGCTCGATCTTCTTGCCCAGCACCTTGCCGCCAAAATCGTCGATGGCCATCTGCGCGGCGGTGGCGCTGCCGCGTCCGGTCACGTCGGCGTACAGGCCGCTCATGTCGAGGATCAGGCCGATCTTGACCTCGTCATCGGAAATGCCGGCCTTGGCCGGCTGCGCATTGGCCTGTCCTGCGCCGCACAGCAACGCGGCGGCGATGGCGAGCGCGCCCAGCGGGCGGCGCAGCAGCGAGTGGTTTCGGTTCATGGTGGTCTCCTCCAGCTTTGGTCTTGTTGACTTGCTTTCTTGTGGGTGCCTAGACGGTAGCGATCGGCGTGGTGGGCGAGCCCACCGCGCCCGGCAGCCGCAGCGGCGGCGCCGTCAGCATGAAGCGCGAGCGCTGGTTGGCACGCAGCCACTGCGCGAGCTCCTTCAGGTACCAGAGCTCGCCCAGCGGCAGGCCGAGCTTGAACAGGCAGTGATGGTGTAGCGGCAGCAGCGGATGATTTGGCTGGTCGGCCGGCGCGGGCCGCGCGGGATAGCGCTCCACCGCGTAGTTGTCGGCGATCAGCGCGGCGATGCCCGCATCGGTGATCCAGTTCAGCAGGCGGTCGTCGCGGCCGTCGAGCGCGCAACAGCTGTGATGCAGCACGGCTTCGTCCGGCTCGCGCTGCATCGACAGCACCACTTCGGCAAAGCCCGTGCGCAGCAACAGCATGTCGCCGGGTTCCACCTCCACCCGGTCGGCCTCCAGCACGCGCATCAGATCGTCGTAGCCCACGTTGCGCAAATCCTGGCCAAACGCATTGGCCAGGTCCACCAGCACGCCGCGCCCCTGCATGCCCTTGACGGCGAAGTTCTCGATGCCGAGCGCGCGCGCCTCACTGTGGTCGTGGCCGCAGGCGTGCGCGGCAAAATGATCGTCCTCCGCGTAGTCCACCGGGCCCACGATGTGCTCGTTGGCGCGATAGCCGTTGTAGTAGACCCGCTCCGGGCGGCCATCGCCATCCGCATCGAACAGCGCGCCCACGTGGGCGAGCGAGTCCCACTGCGTGGAGTACTGCAGCGACAGCAGCACTTGGTCGTCGCTGATCACGTCGGTGGCGCTTGGGTCGACCTTGGCCAGCGGGAAGTTCACATAGGGTATGTCGTCGCGGAAGGTGGGGCGCAGCACTGGCGGATGGCGGCGCGGGTTGAGCTTGTTGCCGCCCGGATAATCCAGCGGCAGCGACAGGCAGAACGACAGCCCGGCCTGTACCTCGCGCGCGCCCTTGCGCACCTGCTCGGCGCCGATCAGGTTGACGCGGCCAAGCTGGTCGTCGGGGCCGAAGTCGCCCCAGTTGGAACCTTGCGGTCGTTGCTTCCAGCGCATGCTCTCTGTCTCCGGTTACAGGTCGGTAGTGGTGGTTCGCCGCGTCTTGCGCGCAGTCGGGGTCTTGGTCGTTGGCGTGGCGCTGGCCATGGTGGCGTTGCGCCGGCGTGCCGCCGCCGAGTTGGGCGCCGGCGGTGTCCAGGCGGCGCAAACGGCTTCGGCTTCGCGGCGCAGCGCACGCGCGAGCGCCGGTTCGCGCTCAGTGATGCGCTCGTTGAGCGCGGCGATGCTGATGGCGCCAAGCGGGTAGCCATCCGGGTCGGGCAGCGCGATGGCGATGCCGCCCATGCGTTCCACCACCACATCCAGCAGTACCGCGTAGCCGCGCGCGCGCGTTGCCTCCACCTCGCGCAGCAGCATCGCCGCGCTGATGCGCGGATAGCGCTTGAGCGCGGGGGCAATGGCGTGCAAGGTGGCTTCCACCTCGGCATCGGGCAGTGCCGCCAGCAGCGCCAGGCTGCCCGCGCCGACCCCAAGCGGGCGCCGGCTGCCCACGTCGAGGTAGTTGGCGCGGATCGGAAAGGTGCCGGGGCGCAGTTCCAGGCAGACGGATTCCCAGCCGCTTGGCACGGACAGGATGGTGGTGTCCTCGAAGGCTTGGGCAAGCCGGATCAGCGCCGGCCGCACGCTGGCGCGCGGGTCGATGCGGCGCACGCTGGCCGCGCGCAGCGCCAGCCATTCGGGGCCCAGCGTGAACGCCTTGGTGTCGGGGTCGCGCTCGATAAAGCCCTCGGCCGCCAGCGTGTCCAGCAGGCGCAGCGCCGAGGCCTTGTCGACGCCAGCCGCCAAGGCCAGGTCGGTCAGGCGCGTATTGCGCGCGTCCGACAGCACCCGCAGCAGCCTGCAGGCCTTCTGGAGGGAGGTAGTCGGTACCGTCACGCGCGCGCACTCCGGAGTCGGCCGGTTTCGGAGAGTGAAACCGGTTTTGGGGTTATAGGCTTCCATGCGTGCCCCGTCATTCTGCACTGCATCAAAGTTTTGCCTGATGAAATTCGTGGAAAGCCGCGCCAGTTGGGTGTTCGCGGCGGTTTCCAG
Organism: Cupriavidus sp. UME77; assembly: GCF_014170355.1. Taxonomy (NCBI): domain Bacteria; kingdom Pseudomonadati; phylum Pseudomonadota; class Betaproteobacteria; order Burkholderiales; family Burkholderiaceae; genus Cupriavidus; species Cupriavidus sp. UME77. The sequence goes on along the minus strand of NZ_LZZU01000001.1, from coordinate 132,674 downwards.
GACGTGAGCCGGGTTGCGATCCTGCAAAAACGGGTAGCCCGATTAGGCTCGCCCGCGCGACTTCCGCTATCCTTGGCGGCGATTCGCCGCGCCAGCACGGCTCGCGACGCCCGATTTCTACCCGATGCGATCCCCACGTCCCCAAGGAAACACCATGGTTTGCCGAGCCCGCCGCCTTGCCGCCCTGCTCATCCTGAGCACTGCCGCCGCCGCCGCCCAGGCCGTGCCACCGGCAGCCGCAACCGCCGCAACCGCGGCGGCCCCCGCCAACGAACGCTTCCAGGTGGCGGGCCTGGAGAAGCCCGCCAGCATCCTGATTGACCGCTGGGGTGTGCCGCATATCTACGCCAACACCCTGTACGACGCCTTTTACGTACAAGGCTTCATGGCCGCGCGCGACCGCCTGTGGCAGATCGACTTGTGGCGCAAGCGTGGCCTGGGCGAGATGGCCAAGGATTTTGGGCCGGCCTATGTGGAAGGGGACCGCATGGCGCGCGCCGTGCTGTTCCGAGGCGACATGTACCGCGAGTGGCTGGCCTACGGCTCGGACGCCAAGCGTGTGGCGGAGGCGTTCGTGGCTGGCGTGAACGCCTATGTAGCGCAGACGGAGAGCAGGCCGGACTTGCTGCCGCCGGAGTTTCGCGTCCTGAACTACAAGCCCGCGCGCTGGCGTGCGGAAGACATCGTGCGTATCCGCCATCACGGGCTCACGCTCAATTTCATGGGCGAGGTCAATCGCGCTCAGGTCTACTGCCAGGTCAAGCCCGATGCCGCCCGCACCGACTGGGTGCAGCGCGAGCTGGATCCGCCGATCCAGCCCAAGCTGCCGGATGGCCTCGACCCCTGCGCGCTGCCGACCGTGGAGCTGCGCCGCGCCTATGAGCTTGCCACCGCCGCGCCGCGTTTTCCGAAGGAGTGGTGGGCTTCGGCCAGGGCGGAGGGGATCCCGCATGAAGCGTTGTATGCGGTGCTTGACACCAACAGCGACACCGCGCGCAGCCTCGGCTCCAACAACTGGGTGATCTCGGGCTCGCGCACCAGCACCGGCCGGCCCATCCTTGCCAATGACCCGCACCGCGCGCATGGCGCGCCCAGCCTGCGCTACATCAGCCACCTGAACGCGCCGGGGATGTCGGTGATCGGAGCCGGCGAGCCGTTCCTGCCGGGGATCTCGATCGGGCACAACGACAACATCGGTTTTGGCCTGACCCGCTTCTACATGGATCAGGAGGATCTCTACGTCTACGAGACCAACCCGGCGCAGCCGCACGAATACAAGTACCGGGGCCGTTGGGAACCGATGGAAACCGTGACCGAAGAGATCGCCGTCAAGGGCGAGGCCACGCCGCGCAAGATCAGCCTGGACTTCACCCGCCACGGCCCGGTACTGGTCACGGATGCCAAGGGCAACCGCGCCTATGCGCTGCGCGCGGCCTGGCTGGACCAGGGCATGGCGCCGTACTTCGGCTCCATGGACTACATGCGCTCCCAGAACTGGGACCAGTTCCGCGCCGCGATGAACCGCTGGGGCGCCCCGGGCGAGAACCAGGTCTACGCCGACCGCGAAGGCAACATTGGCTGGATCCCCGGCGGCCTGACCGTCATCCGCCCCAACTGGGATGGCCTGACGCCAGTACCGGGCGATGGCCGCTACGAGTGGGCGGGCTACCGCAACATGGATGAGCTGCCGTGGGCCTACAACCCGGCCGCCGGCTATGTGGTGACCGCCAACGAGAACAACATCCCGCCCAACCACCCCGCGGCCAAGATGGGCGTGGGCTACGAATGGAGCGACACGGCGCGCGCGCGGCGGCTCAAGAGCCTGGTGGCGGCGAACCCGCATTCCTCGGTGGCGGATAGCATGGCGTGGCAGAACGACACCACCTCGCTGCCGGCGCTGCGCGCGGTGGCGTTGCTGGCCAACGTGCGCACCGAGGACGCCCAGGCGCGGCGGGGACTCGACCTGCTGCGCGGTTGGGACGGCAACGAGCGCGCCGACAGCGCGCCGGCCGCGTTGTTCGAAGTCTGGTTCAGCAAGTACCTGCGCCCGGCGGTGGTGCGCGCGGCGCTGTCGCCGGAAGGCGCCAGGCTTGCGGGCTACGGTGACGCCAGCCGCGTGCTGGCGGTGCTGGAAAAACCCGAGCCGTGGATGCCGGTGGAGCGCCGCAACGAAGTCATCGTGGCTTCGCTCAAGAGCGCCATGGCGGAGGTGGAGCGCAAGCTCGGCCCGGACCCTAAAGCCTGGCAATGGGGCAAGCTGCACACCGCGGTGTTCAATCATCCGCTCGACCCGCTGCTGGACAACGCGACGCGCCAGCGCTACGACGTCAACGCCGGGCCGATCGGCGGGTCTTCCTTCACGCCAATGAACACGAGCTACCGCAACAGCGACTACCAGCTCACCGCGGGCGCATCGTTCCGCATGGTGCTGGACGTGGGCAACTGGGATGCCTCGCGCGTGGTCAACGCACCCGGGCAATCCGGCAATCCCGCCAGCCCGCACTATCGCGACCTGGCGCAGATGTGGGCGAGGGGCGATTACTTCCCGCTGCTCTACACGCGCAAGGCGGTGGAGAAGGAGACGCGGGAGAAGGTGGAGCTGGTGCCGCAGTAAACCTGCGGCGGGCTCGTTCAGCCCGGGCCCAGCTGCAGCGTCATCTCCGGCATGCGCGCGCTGCAACAGGCATGTAGCGCGCCGGCCAGCGCTATGACAAACTGGATGGCTATCATCAGCCCGAGCCACCATGGAACCGTTGGTCATTCGCCGAGCCGGCACCGAAGACGCTGCCGCCATCAGCGCGCTTGCCATGAGCGTCGCGCACTATTTCACGATCGAGGCTTCCGGGGCCGGCGCGGAGGATTTTCTCGCCAGCCTCTCGCCGGATGCGATAGCCGGCTATGTCACCAGCCCGCGCTTCCACTATCTGGTTGCCTACCGCGGCGAGCAGCTCGCCGGCATCCTTGCGATGCGTGATGTCAGCCACCTCTTCCACCTGTTCGTCGCCGCGCAGTTGCATCGGAGCGGCGTTGCCGGATCCCTCTGGCAAACCGCCAGCCAAGCCGCGATCGCCACCGGCGAGGTGCGTGCATTCACCGTCAATTCGAGCCCGTTCGCAACCGTGGTGTACGAGCGCTTCGGTTTCCAGGCCATCGGCCCTCGCGCGCAGACAAAGGGCATCGCCTATGTGCCGATGCGCCTGGCGCTCGAGGACGCCAGGGGCTAGCCCACGTACCAGAGAATGCTGACGAACTGGCAGGCGCTGCCGGCCAGCACGAACAGGTGCCAGATGCCGTGGAAGTGCCGCACGCGCTCGTCGAACAGGAAGAACCCGATGCCGGCCGTATAGAGCGCGCCGCCCGCCACCAGCCAGTACAGGCCGGCGGCCGGCAGCGCCGCCACCAGCGGGCCAAAGGCAAACAGCACCAGCCAGCCCATCAGTACATAGATCAGGAGCGAGAACACGCGCGTGCGGTGGCCAATCAACAGCTCCTGCGCGATGCCGATCACCGCCAGCCCCCAGTTCACCCCGAACAGCGTCCAGCCCCACGGCCCGCGCAGCGTGACCAGCGCGAAGGGCGTATAGCTGCCGGCGATCAGCAGGTAGATGGCGCAGTAATCGAGCCGCCGCAGGATGTCCTTGGGGCGGCCGCGCAGGCTGTGATAGAGCGTGGAGATGGTGTAGAGGAAGACCAGCGTGGTGCCGTAGACGATGGAGCTGACGACTTTCCAGGCGTCGTGGTAGAGGGCGGAGCTGGTGATAAGGACAGCCGTGCCGGCCGCGGCCAGGACGGCGCCCGCCAAATGGCTGTAGCCGTTGAAACGTTCTCCACGGTACATGTTGTTCATTCTCCTGTAGTGGTCGCTGGTTGGGGCGATTGCAGGGGGCTTTGTTGCGGTGCGTTATCGGGGTATTTTTGCATGGATTTCGAGGGGGCGTGGAAAGCGGGCTGCCGGGGCCTGCCGATGGGGCTCCCGGGATGGCATAACCATCTGCAAAACCATTCGTTCCCGGCCTGGGTTCCCACCGCTATCGTCTCGCCATCCAACCCTTAGCGAGACTCCCCATGCGTATCCCTTCGCCGCTGTTCAAGGCCGCCCTGACGCTGCTCACCGGCCTCACCGTGCTCGCTTCGAGCCCCGCCATGGCGGACCGCCTGGATGACATCAAGAAGGCTGGCGTGCTGCGCGTGGGCGTGTTCGACGCGAACCCGCCGTTCGGCTTTGTCGAGGCCGGCAGTACCACCCCGGTTGGCCTCGACGTGGACTACGCGGCCGAGATCGCCAAGCGGCTGGGCGTCAAGCCTGAGTTCCGCGCGACCAACCCGGCTAACCGCATTGCCCTGCTGGCATCGCAGAAGGTGGACATCGTTGCCGCCAATTTCACCATCACCGATGAGCGCCGCCAGCAGATCGGCTTCTCCACGCCGTACTTCGCCAGCGGCTTGCAGTTCATCGCCAGGAAGGGCGCGCTCAAGCAGCCGGACGACCTGAAGGCCTGGCGCCTCGGCGTGGACAAGGGCACCACGCAGGAGACCACGCTGCGCCAGAAGTATCCGGACGCGCGCGTGATTGCGTATGACGATTCCCCGCTGGCGCTGACCGCGCTGCGCAGCGGTGCGATCCAGGCGTTTGCGCAGGATGGCGCCAAGCTGGGTGCGTTGCTGGCGACGTTGCCCAACAAGGATCAGTTCGAGATTTCGTCGTTCACGCTGACGCGTGAGTACATGGGCGTGGGCGTTCCCAAGGGCGAGGAGCGGCTGACCGCGGAGATCGATCGCATCCTGGTGGAGCTGGAGAAGAACGGCACGGCGGCGCGCATCTACGACAAGTGGTTCGGGCCGAAGAGCACGGCGCCGCTGGCGCGGGATTTCACGATTGGCAGCGCGCTGAAGTGAGGATGGCTTCCTTGTTTTCCGGCAAGGGCTAGCCATGCAGGGACAAGCGATCCTGCTGCAGTCGCTGCCGGCAAAGTACGTCGGCTGGATCGCGGCCGGCTTTGGCCTGACCGTGGCGCTGTCGGTGGCGGTGTTCGTGCTTGGCTGCGCGATTGCCGCTGGCTGGCTGTTGCTCGCGCGTAGCCCGGTCATGCCGCTGCGCCTGGCGGCGCGCGGCGCGATTGGCTTCCTGCGCCGCACGCCGTTGCTGGTGCAGTTGTTCTTCTGGTACTTCGGCGCGGCGCAGTTGCTGGGCGAGGGCGCCATCGGCGCGCTGTATGACTGGCAGGGATGGCGCATCGGCGGCTTGCACCTGCCCGCGCCTTCGCTGGAGGCGCTTGCGAGCCTGGCCGGCATCGGCCTTTACGCCAGTGCTTTCTATGCGCGCGAACTGCAGGCGGGGCTGGCCAATGTGCCGCGGGGCCAGAACGCGGCGGCGCTGGCGCTGGGCTTTACGCCCGCGGCCGCATTCTGGCGCGTGGTGCTGCCGCAGGCGCTGCGCATCGCCGCGCGGCCGATGGTGGGGCAGTTCTGCCAGACCATCAAGAACACATCGCTGGCGATGGCGATCGGTTTTGCGGAGATGTCATACACCGCCCGGCAGGTGGAAACCGACAGCCTGATGAGCTTCCAGGCTTTCGGCCTGGCCACGCTGCTCTACGTCGTGCTGATCCTGCTGTTGCAGGTGGCGGCGCCGGTGCTGCTGCGCAGCCTGGGATGGACGGAGGCAGCGCGTGCCTGATGCCGATCTCTCCGGCTGGGCCGTCGTGCTCAAGCAGTTGCCCTACCTGTTGGCAGGCACGTTCCCCAACGGTCCCCTGGCGGGCGCCGCGCTGACCTTGTGGATGGCGCTGCTGGCCTGCACGGGTGCCACCGTGCTGGGGATTGGCGTTGCCGTGCTGCTTGACCTGGCGCCGGCCCCGCTGGCACGTGCCGTGCGCGCGTTGCTGGCCTGCCTGCGCGCGATTCCCGTGCTGATGCTGATCTTCTGGGCTTACTTCCTGCTGCCGATGCTGGCCGGCGTTCACGTGGGCGAGGTGCAGACCGTGGTGCTGGCGCTTGCGCTGATTGGCGCGGCCTACATCGCGCAGGTCATGGTGGCGGGCTTCGTCGCGATCGGGCGCGGCCAGCGCAATGCGGCGCTGGCGCTCGGCATGACGCCGTTGCAGGCACTCTGGCAGGTGGTGCTGCCGCAAACGCTGCGCGCCATGCTGCCGTCGCTGGGCAATGTGTGGGTGTCGCTGGCCAAGGATACGTCGCTGGCCTATATCGTGGGGGTGGTGGAGTTGTCGACCGTGGCAACGCAGGTCAACGGGCGCAGCGTGGGTTATGCGGCGCAGGTGTTCGCCGCCGTGGCGCTGCTGTACTTTTTCATCTGCGTGGGGATAGAAAGCGTGGCGGCGCTGCTGCTTGCCGCCACGCGTAGTCAGCAGCGCCGGTCCCTATGGCATGACGCCGCGCTTACTGCTTGTCGGCTTGCGCGTACACGCGCTCACCTGCCACCCAGGTCTGGGTCACGCGGGTCTTCCAGATCTCGGCCGGCGCCACCTTGAACAGGTCCTGGTCGACCAGGATGAAGTCGGCCCACTTGCCCGGCTCCAGCGATCCCAGCGTCGTCTCCTGGTGCTCCGCGTAAGCGGCGTCCAGCGTGAAGGCGCGGAAGGCCTGGGTCAGGGTCATGGCTTCCTCCGGATGCCAGCCCTTGATCGGGCGGCCTTCGTGGTCGGTACGCGTGACCGCCGCATGCAGGCCGTAGAAGGGGTTGGCGGATTCCACCGGGAAGTCCGAGCCGCCTGCAATCACGGTGCCTTGCTTGAGCATGGTCTGCCAGGCGTAGGCGCCCTTGATGCGTTCCTTGCCGATGCGGTCCTCAGCCATGTTCATGTCACTGGTGGCATGGGTGGGCTGCATCGAGGCGATCAGGTCGAGCTGCTTGAAGCGCGGGATGTCCGGCAGCGCTACCACCTGGGCGTGCTCGATGCGGTTGCGCAGTTCGCGGCCGCCGACTTCCTTGTAGGCCACCTCGATCGCGTCCAGCACCTGGTGGTTGGTGGCGTCGCCGATTGCATGCACGTTGACCTGGTAGCCGGCCTTGATCGCCATCTTGACGCTCGCCTGCATGGCCGCGTCGCTCATGAACAGCAGGCCGCTGTGCACGTGGTCATCCGAGTACGGCGCCATCAGCGCCGCGCCACGGCTGCCGAGTGCGCCGTCGCCGTACAGCTTGACCGCGCGCAGGTAGTAGCGGTCGTTGCCGTAGCCGGAGAGCGGGCCTTTGGCGGAGAGCGCCTTGAAGTCGTCGCCGGTGTCGCGGATCATGCCGTAGATGCGCGTGGTCAGCTTGCCCTGGTCGGCGAACTCGCGGTAGATGCGGTCTTCCTGCGCGGTCACGCCAGCGTCGCCCGCGGCGGTCAGGCCGAGCGCGTTCATGTGCGCCAGCGCGGCGGCCAGCGCGGCGCGGCGGTCGTCGTCCGAGTACGGCGGGATCACGTTGTTGACCAGCGCCATGGCCTTGTCGACCAGCACGCCGGTGGGGTTGCCGCTGGCGTCGCGCTCGATGCGCCCGCCCGCCGGGTCCTTGGTGTCGCGCGTGATGCCGGCGGCTTGCATGGCCTTGGTGTTCAGCCAGGCGGCGTGGCCGTCCACGCGCACCAGGCGCACCGGGCGGTCCGATACGGCGGCGTCCAGCTCGGCCGCGGTGGGGAAGCGGCCCAGCTTCCAGTTGACCTGGTTCCAGCCGTAGCCCAGCAGCCATTTGCGCTGCGGGTTCTTGTCGCCGTAGGCGCGGATCATGCCCTGCGCCTGGGCCAGGTCCTTGGTGCCCGACAGCGAGATCTCGGTGGTCTTGAAGCCCAGGCGGAACACGTGGCCGTGCGCGTCGATCAGGCCCGGCAGCAGGGTCTTGCCCTGGCCGTCGATGCGCCTGGCATCGGGGTACTGCGCGCGCAGCGCGGTGGCGTCGCCGGTGGCCAGCACCTTGCCCTGGTCGAACACCATGCCGGTGAAGCTGGCGACCTGGTCGTTCTTCAAGGTGTAGCCCTGCACGGATTCGATCAGCGTAGGCGCGGCGTGGGCCGACATCGTGATGCCGACGGCCACTGCCAGCAGGCTCTTGTGGATCGCGTGTTTCAAGTCAACTCTCCTTGTTGTTGTCGTACTGCGGCTGTAGTACAGCGCTTTGGTTTTCTTATGTGCTCTCAGGATGCTTACTGCTTGGTGCTTATTGCGAACTGCTCGTTATTCGCCGGTCGCCGTGGCGGGAAACACGGAGCCGGTTGCCTGCGTGCCACGGGCCGGCGGCAGCGGCGGAAATTGCATGTCGGCATAGCGCACGAAGCGCGTCTTGCGCACGAGCCGGTAGCCCAGCCAGATGGCGAGGAAGATCGGGATGCCGATATAGGTGGCGGTCACTGCCACCCAGTCGATCTTGCCGTCCATGAAGGCCTGGTAGTTCTGGCCCAGCGTGACGATCAGGCACAGCGCAAAGGCAAAGATCGGGCCGTACGGGAAGAAGGGCGAGCGATACGGCAGGCGGGAAAGGTCCAGCCCTTGCGCGACAAAGCCGCGGCGGAAGCGGTAGTGGCTGATGGCGATGCCGAGCCAGGCGATAAAGCCGGTCATGCCCGACAGGTTCAGCAGCCACAGGTAGACCGACTTGCTCTCGAACATGGAGGTCAGGAAGCACAGCGCACCCACCGCGGTGGTGGCCAGCAGCGCCGCCAGCGGCACGCCGTTGCGCGTGAGGCGTGCGAAGATGCGCGGCGCGCGGCCTTCGGTCGCCAGGTTGTAGAGCATGCGGGTGGAAGCGTACATGCCCGAGTTGCCGGCAGACAGCACGGCGGTCAGGATCACCGCGTTCATCACCCCGGCGGCAAATGCCAGTCCCGCATGGCGAAACACCAGCGTGAACGGGCTCACGCCCACCGTTTCCACATCGCTCTTGAGCAGGCTGGAATCGGTGTACGGAATCAGGATGCCGATGATCAGGATCGCCAGCACGTAGAACAGCAGGATGCGCCAGAACACCTGGCGCACGGCGCGCGGGATGTTCTTGGCGGGATCGGCCGATTCACCGGCGGCCACGCCGATCAGCTCGGTGCCCTGGAAGGAAAAGCCGGCGATCATGGCCACGCCGATCATCGCCGGCAGGCCGCCGACGAAGGGCGCGTCGCCCGCCGTCAGGTTCACCAGCCCGGCCGGCACGCCGCCCGTATCGCCGCGCAGGATGCCGAATATCATCAGCACGCCGATGACGATAAACGCGATCACCGTCACTACCTTGACCAGCGCGAACCAGTATTCGGCCTCGCCAAAGCCGCGCACGGAGATGGCGTTGAGCAGGAACATCAGCGTGAGGAACAACGCGCTCCACAGCAGCCCGGGCGTATCCGGGAACCAGTACTGCATTACCAGTTGCGCCGCCGCCAATTCCACGGCGATGGTCACCGCCCAGTTGTACCAGTAGTTCCAGCCCAGCGCGAAGCCGAAGCCTTCCTCCACATAGAGCGCGCCGTAGGTGGCGAACGATCCCGACACCGGCATGTACGCCGCCAGCTCGCCCAGGCTGGTCATCAGGAAGTACACCATGGCGCCGATCAGGATGTAGGCCGCCAGCGCGCCGCCCGGGCCGGCCTGCGCGATGGTGGCGCCGGAGGCCACGAACAGGCCGGTGCCGATCGAGCCGCCGATGGCGATCATGGTGAGATGGCGCGCGCGCAAGGTGCGGCGCAGGGTGGGGGGAGGAGGGCGGGATGCGGGTTGCTGGCTGGTCATGGATAAGAGGAATTGGAGCGCGGAAGTCGGATGTGCCGGCGCGGCCCGCATTGGCTGGCGCTGCCGGCATCCGACCGGGCCCGGCCAGCACAAGGCGGGATGCACGGCAGGACATTTACCGGCTGGTACATTGGGCGGCATCATAAGAGAAAACGCCGCCTGGGGAAAGGCGCGGAGCGGGGCCGCGGCAGGTTTTGCGCTGGTTGCGGTGCGGCATGGCTAGAATCTGGGGTTTGCATCCTCGCGGTATCCGGACCGATCCTCATGAACCTGCCCTTCAACGACAGCTATCTTCTACACATCGCGCTTAGCGTCGGCATCGTGCTGGCCGGCATGCTGGCCGTGAAGTTCATCAACCGCTTTTTCCAGGCCCGTCAGCAGGGCGACAAGGACAACCGCGGCAGCTATCGCACCTGGACCGTGGCCTCGCGCAATGCGGTTGCCGCGGTGGTGTTCCTGCTGCTGCTGGGCATCTGGGTGTCCGAGCTCAAGAGCGTGGCGATCTCGCTGACCGCCTTCGCGGTGGCACTGGTGATCGGCGGCAAGGAACTGGTGATGTGTTTCCTGGGCGCCTTCCTGCGCATGATGGCGCGCCCCTTCCAGCTTGGCGATATCGTCGAGATCGGCCCGCATTCCGGCGAGGTGGTGGACATGGACGCGCTCACCACCACGCTGGTGGAAATTGCCGGCGCGCGCCAGTTCACTGGTTCCACGGTGCAGATCCCCAACAGCATGTTGCTGACGGTAGCCGTGCGCAACCACTCCCAGGCGGGCAAGTACACCCTGGACACGCTGCGCATCCCGTTGCCGGAGAAGAGCGACCCGGACCGCGTCGAGGCTGACCTGATCGCGATCACGGAAGAGGTGTGCGCCGGCTTCCTGGCCGAGGCCCGGCACAGCCTGCAGGAATACGGCGGCTCGCGCTTCCTCGATCTCTCGCAGTTCGAGCCGCGCGTGATGTTCGAAGCCATGGCGGCGGACCGGCTCGATGCGCTGGTGCGGTTCCCGGTGCCGGTGGGCTCGCGGCTGTCGATCGCGCAGCAGATCTTGCGCAAGTACCACCAGCGGCGCAACGCGGAACCGGCTGCTGATGTTGTTGCTGCTGCGGAGGCGGCGCCCGCACCCGCACAACAGGACAAGGCGGCGTCGCATTCCTGATCCTCGGGCGCGTGGCCGGACGGCAGGCGCTGTTTTATGGCTTCACTGAACGGCGTTTCGGTTGTATGGTAGCCGTGCCGCCGCCGTTGCCGGGGACGGGAATCGTAGCGAATTGTGCCGAACAAGATCGAACAACGAGGAGACCCATGAAAGCCGCTGTCCTGCATCAACCCAAGACCCCGCTGGTGATCGAAGACGTCGCCATTGGCAAGCCGGGCCCGCACGAGGTGCTGCTGCGCACGGCGGCGGTGGGCGTTTGCCACTCGGACCTGCATTTTCTAGACGGCGCCTATCCTTTCCCGATGCCGGTGGTGCTTGGGCACGAGGCGGCCGGCGTGGTCGAGCAGGTGGGTTCCGAAGTGCGCACGGTCAAGCCCGGCGATCACGTGATCACTTGCCTGTCGGCCTATTGCGGCCATTGCGAGCACTGCCTGACCGGCCACCTGTCGCTGTGCGTGGAGCCCGACACCAAGCGCCGCGAGGGCGAGGAGCCGCGCTTGCTGGCGGCCAAGGGCGGGCCGATGAACCAGTTCCTGAACCTGTCGGCCTTTGCCGAGCAGATGCTGATCCACGAGCACGCGCTGGTGGCCATCCGCCGCGACATGCCGCTGGACCGCGCCGCGCTGATCGGCTGCGCGGTGACCACCGGCATGGGCGCGGTCATCCACACCGCGCGCGTGAGCCCGGGCGAGACCGTGGCCGTGATCGGCTGCGGCGGCATCGGCCTGGCTACCATCAACAGCGCGGCCATTGCCGGCGCGGGCCGCATCATCGCGATCGACCGGGTGCCCGGCAAGCTGGAACTTGCCAGGCAATTCGGCGCGACCGATGTGATCAACGCGGCTGAGGTAGATGCGGTGGAAGCCGTGCGGGAGCTGACCCGTGGCGGCGTGCACCATGCGTTCGAAGCCATCGGCCTGAAGCAGACCGCCGAGCAAGCCTTCTCCATGCTGCGCCGCGGCGGCACCGCCACGGTGATCGGCATGATCGCACCGGGCGTGAAGATCGAGATCAAGGGCACGGACTTCCTGGCCGAGAAGCGCATCCAGGGCTCGATGATGGGCTCCAACCGCTTCCCGGTGGATATGCCGCGGCTGGTCGATTTCTACCTGTCGGGCAAGCTCAAGCTGGACGAACTGATTTCGCGCCGCATGCCGCTGGAGAACATCAACGAGGCCTTTGACGAACTGCGCCGCGGCGAACTGGCGCGCTCCGTGATCATGTTCGAGCACTGAAGCCCGGCGGCGGCCTAGGCCGCCGTTTTCCCCGCCACGCCAGCGCGCGCTCGCAACAGGCCGGCACTGGTGCTTGGCTTCATGGCAAAAGCTCCTCCCGTTCTCCGTGCGGGAAATTAGTCACAGATCGGGGAGAAACGCACCGGAGGCCTGTGGGGCCGGGTGGCTATCCGGCTATGCCAGCGGCCGGCCCGGCGTGGCCGACGCCGCGGCCTCGGCCGCCCGCCGCACAGCTGCCGGGTAGCGCACCGTGAAGATGACGGCGCCGGCGAACGCAGCCACCGTCGCCGCCACGTCGACCCACAACGGGATGGCGCTGACGTATTCCGCCGCCGCGTCGGCGGCTACCATCACGGCCAGCGCGGCGGCCCACGCCAGCGTGATATGCCGGTTCACCGCCAGGAAGCGCGGCGACGCCCAGTATTCCTTGGGCACCTGCTCGCGGGCATATTGCAGCGTGAACGGGCGTCCGATCGCCAGCGAGACCACCACGATCGCCAGCAGGCCTGCGTCCACCGCGAGCCGCACCGTGGCCACTGTCCATTGCGGCGCGGCGCTGACGGTATAGAGCAGCAGCAGCGCGAACAGGGCCAGGCTGCCAAGCTCCAGCACCTTGAGCGATTCACCGCGCCGCCACATGCGCAGGCACAGCAACAGCGAGACCACGAAGGCCGCGGCCAGGCCGGCCAGCGGCGAGATGCTCCGCATGGCGATAAAAAAAGCGACGAACGGGGCAAATCCAATCAGCATTCCCATGCTGCTCTCCTTGGGGTGGTTTGCGGCCCGAACCAAGCCCGGCCGCCAGGCAATGCATGTCGATGTGTGTCTTGTTGCCGGATCAGTCCGCGCCGCACCAGTTGCCATGAAAGCCGAACGGCACGCGGTGCGAAAGCTGTACCGTGGCAACCGGCCCATCGGCAACCGCGCTGGCATCCAGCACGACCAGGTCGCTGCGCGCCTGCACGCCCCGGTAGACGGTAGCCAGCAGCCAGCCATCGCCTTCGGCGCTGTCGGCTGCGCGCGGCACAAACACCGGCTCGGAGAAGGCATCGCCCTCGGGCAACTGGTAGGTGGCGCGCTTGCCACTGCGCAGGTCCAGGTGGGCCAGGCTGTCGTAGCTGCCACGCTCGCTGCTCTCGTACTGGCGGAACGCGTAATAGCCATGGTGATAAGGCAGCGTGGAGAAGCGCTCGTCGAAGCGCGGGAACTCTCCCGCCGTGTCGTCCAGGTATTCGCGCGTGAACGTGTCCGACTTGCCGGCCATGTCGAAGGTCCAGCGGCACAGCCGAGCGCCGCTGCCGCTGCCGTCGGGATTGAAGATGGGGGAGGATTCATACTGCATCACGTCGGCGATGACCTTGTTGCCGGCGTCCCAGGCATTCATCACGTGAAATACGTAGCAAGCCTCGCCGCGGAACCAGCGCATCTGCGCGGTGCCGCCATTGCGCGGCATGATGCCGATGTGCGAGCCCTTTTGCGGCTCCCACGCGTAAGCCGGCTCGCCGCGCATGGCACGCTCCATGCTGCCGGCCAGCGGCAGGATGGGAAACAGCACATGCTTTTGCGTGACCATGAAATCGTGGACCATGCTGGGAAACGGCGCCTCGAAGTGTTCGAGGCGCTGCAACTGCCCGTTGCGATCCACCACGCCGTAGCGCATGCCGGGGGTGAAGGGGCCATCGGTCGAGTAAGCGAAGAACACCATCTCGCCGGTCACCGGGTCTACCTTGGGGTGCGCGGTCATTGCACCGGTGAGCTTGCCGCCGTAGTCGACATCGCCGCGCGTGGCCAGGGTCTGGGCGTCCAGCTCCACCGGCAGGTCGGCTTCTTCCAGAGCCAGCAGGCGGCCGGCGTGGCTGAGGATATTGGTGTTGGCCACGCCGTCGTTTTGCCCGAGCACTGACGGATCGGTGGTGGCCGGGTTGCCCCAGCTGCCGAACAGCGCCTGCCCCGCGGCCTGCTCGCGCTGGAACTTGTTGGTGCGTACCCAGCGGTTGCGGTAGCGCACGCGGCCGTCTTCAATGTGGAAGGCGTGCACCATGCCATCGCCAATGAACCAGTGGTAATGCGCATCGCGCGGGGCGTATTGCGGGTTTGGCCCGTTGCGGTAGAGCGTGCCGCGCAGCGCGCGTGGCAGCTCGCCAAGCACCGGCAGGTCGGGCGCATCGCATTCCATCAGGATGGGGGCGAAGTTGCCGCTGAGATAGGGCGTGGACGGGAACGGCTGGCTCATTGGGAGCTCCTTTTGCGCTGCTGCCGGATAGGCTTTGGCGTAGCTGGGGGGACGGGTTCGCTAACGGCTTTGCGATCTGCTTCATGAACTGCTTCATGAACTGCTTCCAAGCTGGCGTCGGGCATGGGCGCGCGCATGCCCGCAGCCAGCAGCCGCAACATCTCGGCGTGGATGACGCGGAAATCGGGGTCACCGGGCAGCTTGCCGGCCAAGCGCAGCATCACCAGCCCGTGGATCGAGGCCCAGATCACATAGCTCAGCACCTGCGGGTCGCCATGGATCAGGCCGCGCTGCGCCATGGTCTCCAGATGCGCGCTCATGGTGCGGCGCGCACGCGAGCCGGCGCGCACCAGGTCAGGGTAGCGGTCGTCGTCCGGCTGGGTCATGTCGAACATCAGCCGGTAGGCATTGGGCTCGGCAAAGGCAAAGGCGAGATAGGCCTCGCCCACCGCGCGCGCGCGTTCGCGCGGCTCGGCAACGCTCGCGCCGGCGGCTTCAAGGGTGGCGGCGAATCGGTCGAACGCGACGGTGCGCACCGTCGCCAGGATATCGTCCTTGTCCTTGAAGTAACGGTAGGGCGTCATCGGGCTGCAGCCCAGTTCCTCGGCGAGCTGGCGCATGCTCACGCTGGCTACGCCGCCTTCGGCGAAGCGCCGCTCCGCTACCGCGCACAGGCGGGCCTTGAACGCGTCGATCTCTTCCTGGGTGAGGTTTCTTGCCATATCTGGTTGGGGTGAGGCGATCAGTGCGTGTGCCGATTGAAGCATGTCGCCTTCTGCAGCGACGATGCTTCGGCAACGATGATTTACAGTGTAGATTTACAACGTAAATAGTCAAGGAGAGAATGACAGGCAACTCTGTCCGCTAGTCGCTCGCGCGTCATTGTTCGCCGCATGGGACAATCCCCCACATTGACGCGCACGACTCACGATGCGCGTGATGTGGCACGGGGATGGCGAATGAAGACGATCGAATGGAAGGACTGGGAGATTTTCTGCCGGGTGGTGGAGGGCGCCAGTTTCACCAAGGGGGCGGATCTGGCCGACGTGCCGAAGTCATCCGCCAGTGCGGCGGTGTCGCGGCTCGAAGTGCAGCTGGGCGTGCGCCTGTTCGAGCGCACCACGCGCCGCGTGCGGGTGACCGATCGGGGCCAGCAACTCTACGACCGGGTTGCGCCCCTTTTTAACGAGCTGCGCGAAATCAGCGCCGAGGCGGTGTCGGTCAGCGAGCAAGTCAGTGGAACGCTGCGCATTTCCACACCCTACGAGGTTGGCTCCCTGCATATCTCGCCCATCCTCACACAGCTGCTGCGGCTGCATCCCGAGCTGCGTGTGCAGGTCGATGTGAGCTGGGAGCAGCCCGACCTGGTCGAGCAAGGCTACGACCTGGCCTTTGTGATGACGACCACCGGCCTGCACGACAGCTCCTTTGCCAGCAAGCGGGTGGTGCGCATCGAGCGCGGTTTTTTTGCCGCGCCATCGCTGATCCGCGCGCGGGGCTTGCCGCGCACGCCACAGGAGCTGGCCGGCTGGCCCCTGCTGGGCGACGCCGAGGACCGGCGCTGGGAGTTCCTGCGCGATGGCGTGGAGGTGGCCAACATGGCGGTGGAGCCGCGCATGCTCACGCAGAGTGCGGAGATCCGCCTGAAAGCCGCCACCGATGGCCTTGGCGTGGCCCGGCTCTCGCCGCGCTACGCACAGGATGAGCTGGAGCAGGGGCGCCTTGTGCGGGTGCTGCCGGCGTATTCGTCGTCGCCGCTGAAGGTGTTTGTGCTGATGCCCGCGCGCAAGCTGATGCCGGCCAGCGTCAGGGCATTTCTCGATGTGCTGGAGCGCACCTTGGGCGCCACGGATCGGCAGGGCGCGGTTGGCGTGGGGATCACCGGCTGAGGCCGCGGTACGACCGGGGCCAGCTCCGCAGCCTCAATACGCCTGGTCGCCGGTCCTGATCTCCAGCCCCAGCGTTTCGGCCACGGTCGTCATTTCTTCATCATCCTCGCTGCGGGCGATCCAGCCTGCATAGGCATCGCCATCGGTGTTCCAGTTCCAGAGCGTGATGCCGGCCAGCCTCAACTGCTCATGAGCCAGTTCCATCAGCTCCGGCACGCTGGCTTTCTCCAGGAACTCCTCGTCCTCTGGATCCTCCACGCCCCAGTCCAGCTCGATATCGACCCTGGCGCACAGCTCGTCCATGCAACTGATGAAGGATGAGGCGTCTTTCCAGTCCACGTAGAAGCCCGCTTCCCAGTCGATCACGTCCTTCAGGATCCAGAGCAGTTCCTGGCCTTCGACCACATCCGCGTCGTCCGAGTTGGCGAGGGCTTCGTCGAACAGCATCTGGTGCTTCTCCACCATGGCTGCGTCGTCGAAGTCGATCAGCTCAATCAGGCGCCAGAGCGCCTCGCGCGCCTCGTTACTCAGTTCGTCGCTCATTGCATCAGTCCTCCATCAGTGCGGCGCCGGCTCGGCGCATTGAAAACGGAAATGGTGTTGCCCACGGATGAGCCCGTGCTCAGCCGGCAATGCGCAGGATCTCGCGTTGCCCGCGCGGCGTCACGCGCAGCGCGCGCGATGTGGTCGTGGGCTCGATCCAGCTGTTGGCCATCATGCTATCGAGCAGCGCCGCGCCAAGCGCGCCGCCAAGGTGCGGCTTGCGCTCGCTCCAGTCAGGGCAGGTGCAGGCAAACTGCCGCCGCTTGCGGCGCGCCAGATCCAGGTCCACGCCAAGCTGCACCATGCCAGCACTGCCGCCGTCGGTGAGGTCCACAGCCGTGCCGTCCACCACGATCCAGTTGGCATGCGACATGCGTTCGAACAGGGAAACCGCAAGCTCGCCCGCCAGGTGGTCGTAGCAGGTGCGCGCCTGGCGCAAGGCCGCCGGCGCGGTACGCGACGCGGGCACCGCGCGCACGCGCGGCGGCTGGCTGGCCAGCGACGCACTGGCGAGCGCCTCGATGGCGACACCGATCTCCGGCGTGGCGAGCCGGTAGTAGCGATTGCGCCCGCGCGTCTGCACGGCGAGCAGGCCACCCTCACTGAGCCGCGCCAGGTGACCGCTGGTGGACGATGCCGACAAGCCGGCGATGGCCGCAAGCTCGCCGGCCGGGCGGGCGCTACCGTCCATCAGCGCCCACAACATGGCGGCGCGTCCCGGGTCGGCAAGCAGGCCGGCCATCTGGCTGATGCTGGGAGCGTATTCCATAGTTCATTCCGCAGTGAAGCAACGAATGCAGTATAGACGCTCGGGGGACGATAGCGGTGGCCGTCGCACAGGTGCGCGCGGAAAGAAAAGTGATCTCCGGCATCCCTCGCGAAGCGGCGGCGTCAGGCCTCAGCCTGCCTTCAGGCAGGGATCCGAGGAAACGGAGCACCTAGCGCAGGTTCATTGCGCTTTCAGCTTCAGCTTGCCAGCCAGCCGCATGCCGTCACGAAAGCTCAAGCCCAGCAGGGTCAGCTGCAAGGCACCCATTGCCAGTTCGATGGCCTGGACGACGTAGAACAAGGTGTCGAACTCACCGGCCTGTGCCTTGGCGCTCAGCAAGAGCGCGCAGGGCAACATGATCAGCAGGCCGTTCGCCACGATCAAGGGCATGCGCTTCTTCTTGCCGTCCACGATGCGGCCCCGCCTGTGCCGGGAGAGGGCAAAGCCGGACGCGCCGGTGGCGGCCATGGCCGTAATCAGCAGCACCAGCCCGTACACCACACATTGCTTGACCAGTGCCACGGCAGCGTGGTCGAGGAACGCCTCGGAGATGACTGTCGACGTCCAGAAGGTGGCAACGGTCAGCATTGCCACGCTGCCGGCGATGCCATGCACGATCGGCTTCATGGATCTTCTCCTTCTGCTTTCGAAAATTGACAACCAGTTTCCGTCAACGGAAACTGGTTGTCAATGTGGGTTCGGCAGAAGACTGTAAGGAAGCGCAACGGCGCCAGCATGCCAGGCGCCACTTGCCGTCGCCCCTATTGACCGTGCTTTCCCAGGCGCGTGTGCGCTATGCGCCGGCGCCCACTTTGGCGTCGACCTCGGCATGCATCGCAGCAAGCCCCTCGACCACCCTGGCGGCGGCCTCCAGGTCGGCCGCGCTGAATGCGGTGGCAAGCTTTGCCGCGTGCTCCCGCCACTGCCGGTCCACTGTGCGGTAGGTGCGTTGGCCGCGTTCGGTGAGCACGTATAGCGGCGAGCGCTTGTGCATGGGGTTGGGACGCGCTTCGATGAAGCCCTCGTCCGCAAGCAGATTGAGTTGCTTTAGTGCGCCTTGCCGGGTCACGCCCATATTGGCCGCGATCTGCGGCGCGGTCAGTGATTTGCCGGCAAGCGCAAGCGCGCCGAGCATTTGCCAGCGCGCGCTCGTCAAACCCTGCGGGGCCACGAAGCTGTCGCCCCAGGCCAGGAGCCGGCCGTTGAGCTGAAATACCGACAGGACGATGCTGGTCAATTGTTCGCTCTTCTGAATTCGCATGAATGTCCTCGTAATTGACAACCAGTTTACGACGATGGGGTGAATTGTCAAAGGCCCGTACGCTTGACAGGCATTGCATCCCCCGGCTTGGCTGCCCGGGTTCGCATTCCACATTTCACATCGTCATGAAACGTCGAGCGGCACGCGACGGCATACTGCTTGTGTGCTCTCGATCCGCCACCCCATGCCTTTGCCGACCGCCATGCCGATGCCGTCCGACCCGCTTTGCGCCGTGACGCACCCCGATCCGGCGCCGTACTACCGTACCCTTGCCGCGCAGCGCCCGTTCTATCGCGACGAAGCGCTCGGGCTGTGGGTTGCCGCCGGCGCCGTCGAGGTGCAGGCCGTGCTGACCCATCCCGCTTGCCGCGTGCGGCCGCTCGCGCAAGCCGTGCCGCCTGCGCTGGCGGGCAGCACGGCCGGTGCACTGTTCGGCGGGCTGATCCGCATGAACGATGGGGACTGGCATGCGCCACTCAAGGGCGTGCTGCGCAAACGCATGGCGTGCCTGGAGCTTGCCGGCATGGAGGCGCGGGTGTCGGCGCTGGCGCAGGATCTGCCGTTTGACGCCGTCCGGCCCGGTGCCGCCGTGAACCACTGGATGTTCACCTTGCCGGTGCTGGCGGTAGCCGATGCACTAGGTTTGGCGGTGGCCGGCAAGCCCGGTGTAGTGGGCCATCTAGCGGGCCAGGTGGCGGCCTTCGCGCGGGCCATGTCGCCGCTGGCGGCAGCGCCGGAGATTGCCGCAGGGAGCGAGGCCGCTACATGGCTCCAGGCCTGGATGCGCACGAACCTGTCATCCGCGCCGCTGGACGCGCTGGTGCACGAAGCGCTGGCGGCCGGCGTGGCGCAGGAGATCATCGCGACCAATGTGATCGGCTTGCTGATCCAGGCGTGCGAGGCCACCGCCGGCCTGGTCGGCAATATGCTGTTGTGCCTGGGCCGGGATACGTCCCATGGGCGAGAGCTGCCTGCGTTGGACTGCGTGGCGGCACGCGTGCTGCGGGAGGATCCGCCGGTGCAGAACACCCGGCGCTTCCTGGCGGCCGATGTCCGCCTGTGTGGTGCGCAACTGAAAACGGGCGATGCGGTGCTGGTCGTGCTGGCGGCAGCCTCGCTCGAACAGAGCGAGGCCGCGACGCCCGCGCCCTGGACCTTCGGGCGCGGCCGCCATGCATGTCCCGGCGACGCGCTGGCGTCCACGGTGGCGCAGGCCGTGGTGGCCGCGCTGCTGGCGCGTGGCGCGGATCCGGCGTCGCTGGCGCGCGCGTTCCGCTATCGGCCGTCGGTCAACGCGCGCATTCCGTATTTTCTGTGAAGCAATTCAAGTCAAGTCAAGTCAAGTCAATAGGACCCCACCATGATCGCAGTCATCTTCGAAGTCGAGCCGGCCGAGGGCCGCAAGGACACGTACATGCAGATCGCCGCGCAACTGCGGCCCACGCTGGAGGCCATCGACGGCTTTATCTCGGTGGAGCGCTTCCAGAGCCTGACCAATCCGGGCAAGCTGCTGTCGCTCTCGTTCTTCCGCGACGAGGCCGCGGTCATGGCTTGGCGCAATACCGAGGAGCACCGGCTGGCGCAGTCGGCCGGGCGTGGCGGCGTGTTCGCGGGCTATCGGCTGCGCGTGGCGCATGTGCTGCGCGACTACGGCCTGCATGAACGCGACCAGGCGCCGGCGGACAGTCGCGCCGTGCACGCACCCATTGCGGCGCCCGCGTCGCCGGCACGGTGAGGGCGGCATGGAGTCGACTTTCCTGAGTGGGCAGACCACGCTGATCGGCTTTACCTTCTTGCTTGCCGGGCTGGTCAAGGGCGTGGTGGGCCTTGGGCTGCCTACCGTGGCGGTAGGGCTGTTGGGGCTGGCGATGCCGCCGGCGCAGGCCGCGGCGCTGCTGGTCGCGCCTTCCATGGTCACCAACGTCGTGCAGCTCTACACCGGGCCGCGGCTTGGCGAGCTGGCGCGGCGGATGTGGCCCTTGCTGGCCGCGATCTGCGTGGGCACGTGGCTGGCCGCCGCGCTGCTGCCGCCCAGCCTGATGGTGCATGCCACCGCATGGCTGGGCGCGGCGCTGGTGCTGTACGCAGTGCTGGGGCTGGTGGCTTTCCACCCCAAGGTGCCTCCGGCCGCCGAGGGCTGGCTGGCGCCGCTGATCGGTGTGGTCACTGGCGCGATCACGGCGGTCACGGGCGTGTTCGTGATTCCGGCGGTGCCGTATGTCCAGGGGCTGGGCCTGGACCGCGAGACGCTGGTGCAGGCGCTTGGCTTGTCGTTCACGGTGTCCACCATCGCGCTCGCGGTGAGCCTGGCGATGCATGGCGCGCTGTTGCACACGCCGGTGCTGGGGGCGTCGCTGCTGGCGCTGGTGCCGGCGCTGGCCGGCATGTTCATCGGCCAGTGGCTGCGCCATCGCATCAGCGCGGCGCGTTTTCGCAAGCTGTTTTTTTGCGGGCTGCTGCTGCTCGGGACCGAGCTGGCGCTGCGCGGGTTCTTCTGATCGGGATGGCGGCGAAGGCGCTTTCTTTTGGGGTTACTTGCTGCGTCGTGCGGTAGGAATGCGTCCAGGTGGCGCGGTTTGCACGCAATTGGGCTGACAGCGCGTCCTTGCGCGCGGCATACTGCCTGTTGCGCTGCGGCGAAACACTGCGCATCCAAGCCGGATGCGCACCGCAGGCCGCGCATTCCCGCAACCCCGCGCTGGAGATGCCGCCAATGGCATATCGCCGATGACACGACGCAATCGCAGCGGCACCAAGCTCTGGAATACCCTGAGCAGGATCGCCACCCGCAATGTCCGGCGTGCGCAGCGCACGGTCACGAAGTCCGCGATCCGCTCGGCGGTCAAGCAGGGCGAGGCGATGAGCAAGGCGGCGCAGCGCGTGCTGACCGGCGTTGCCTCGCCGGTGCCAACGCCGGTCAGCCGTGGCGGTGGACGCTGGGAGGAGGGCAGCTGGGGCCTGGGGCCGCTCGTGCAGCGCCGTTACCGGCTGTTTATCCCACCGGGCGTGAGCGCGTCGCGCCCCGCGCCCTTGCTGGTATTGCTGCATGGCTGTGGCCAGGACACGGCCAGCTTTGCGGCTTGCACCCGCGCGGCTACGCTGGCGCGCAGCGCGGGCTGCGTGGTGCTGATGCCGGAGCAATCGTCGCAAGCCAACGCCCAGCGCTGCTGGAACTGGTTCCGCTCCGCGGCGCGCGTGGTGGCCGAGGCCAGCCTGTTGATGTCAATCGTCGAGCATGTCTGCCAGCAGCATCCGGTTCGCCGCGAACGTGTCTTCGCGCTTGGCTTGTCGGCGGGCGGGGCCATGGCGTTGATTCTGGGGCTGCGCTACCCGGACCGCTTTGTCGCGGTCGGCTCGCATTCCGGAGCGGTGCCGCTCAGCGCGTCCAACGCCGCGCAGGCGGCGCGCGTGATGCACGGCAAGGGCCAGCCGGACGTGGATGCGGCGCGGTTTCAACTAGCGGGGCGCCGCCCGCCGCCGTTGTTGCTGCTGCACGGCGATGCCGATCATGTGGTGCACTTCGATAACGCGCTGGCCTGCGCCGCGCTCTGGCAGCAACTGCTGCCGCAGCCACCCGTGCTGGCCAAGCCGCGCCGGGTCCAGCGCGGGCAGCGCCGTCCCTACAGCATCTTTCCCTGGTCGAGCGAGGGCGAGCCCTACATCCGGCTGGTGCGCATCGAAGGGCTGGGGCACGCGTGGAGCGGCGGCCCGTCCAGCCAGGCCTTTGCCGATCCGTGCGGCCCGGATGCACTGCGGATCGCGTGGCAGTTCTTCATGCAGTGCCTGGCGGCGCGCCAGCGTGCCGCGCCAAGGCGGGTGAGCAAGGTGGCCGCCTGACGCCTTGCCTGGCTAGAGCGATTGGGGCGCTTCTATTACCACGTCGCTCTCGGGATACGCCACGCACGGCAGGATGAACCCCTCGTCGCGCTCGTCGTAGCTCACGCCCGGCCACTCGATGCGGTAGCCGATCCGCCCGGCGGCCAGCCGGCACAGGCAGGTGCGGCAGGTGCCGTTGCGGCAGGAACTTGGGAATTTCAGGCCGGCCTGCAACGCGGCTTCGAGCAGCGTCTGCGTGGGCAGGGCGGGAAAAGTGCTGCCCTGCGGCTCCAGGCGGGCGACAAACGCTGCCGGGGCCACCGGGGCTGCGGTGATGTCGTGGCTCATGACGGCGCTTGCCCCTCGTCGGCTTCGGGAAAGCGCGCTCGGCCATGGGTGGCGTCGCGCAGCGCGGCCCGGGCCGGTGCCAGCAGGCTGGCCGGCAGCCGGATGGTCAGCCGGGCAGCCGCGCCGTGTTCGGCATGCGCCAGCACGTGGCTCTCCTGCTCGATCCAGCGGCGCACGCGGGCTTCGTCGGCGTAGTCCACCTCCGCAACCAGCTCCGCATAGGCGATGCGCTCGATGCGCTGTGCATCCTTGAGCGCCACGGCGATCGCGTCCGTATAGGCGCGTACCAGCCCGCCCGCCCCCAGCTTGACGCCACCGTAATAACGCACCACCGCCGCCAGCACGCCTTCCAGCTCATGGTGGCGCAGCACTTCCAGCATGGGCCGGCCAGCGGTGCCGGATGGCTCGCCGTCGTCAGACATGCCCGACTGGCCCCCCGCAAGCAGCGCCCAGCAGACATGGGTGGCGGTGGCGTGGTCGGCGCGCAGGCGCGCCACTTCGGCCATGGCCGCGGCGCGGTCGGGCACGGGTAATGCAAAGCCGATGAAGCGGCTCTTGCGGATTTCCAGGTCTGACTGGACGGGAGAAGCGAGGGTGTAGGTCGGCACGGGTTGGGCCGCGTCACGGCGCGCGATGCGCGGCGCCGGCGGGCGGAAAGCTAAAGGAATCGGGGCACCGGATTGGGGCCTGCGCCAGTGTACCGCAGCCGCCCCGGCCGCCCGGATTGTGCGAAAGGCCTCCTGGATGTCTGCAAGTTCAGTCAGTTTAAACAAGCTGTAACAAATCATTCATAGGATACGCATCGGCCTGAACGCTGCGCGGTTGTCCCCACAAGCGCGCAGCGGGACAGCGCGCACGGCGCGCCGCCCAATCCTTCACATTACGAAACGGGAAAGAAGAATGCTCGACAAACCGGACGCATCCCGCCGCAAGGCGCTTAAACTCCTGGCTGGCGCCCCCATGCTGCCGCTGGGCCTTGGCGCTACCGCCTTCCTGGTCGGTTGCGGTGGCGATGGCGACGCCGTAGCCGCAACGGCGCCGACGCCCGTCACGCCTGCCGGCGCCACGTTTACGACCGCCGAATTCACCGGCATGGCCGCGCCCTCGCTGGCCAATCCGGCCGCCATGGCTACCACCACGGTGGGTTCCAGCCTGAAAGTATCGTTCAGCGACGGCAGCAGCCAAACCTACAAGCTGGCCTACCAGCCCTTCTTCATCACCGGCGACATGGTCCCGGACGGCAAGGGCGGCAGCATCCTCGCCGGCGGTTACTTCGACATCAACAACCAGCCGATCATCGACAAATCGGTGGCCGGCAAGGAACGCCAGTTCTACTCCGACTCGCCCGACGGCACCTCGCTGCTCAAGATCGACGGCGCCAAGGTGGCCGGCGTGAAGGGCAACACGGTCTTCGCCGTGGTCCAGTTCGAGTACACCACGCGTGACCAGGCTGGCGCCAGCGCCTACGGCCGCCTGCCGTCCCCGATCGGCGTGCTGACGCTGGACCAGGACCCGGCCACCGGCAAGCTGACGCTGGTCAAGTACCACAACGTCGATACTTCGTCGGTCAATGGCCTGTGGATTACCTGCGGCGCCAGCCTGTCGCCGTGGAACACCCACCTGTCGAGCGAAGAGTACGAGCCGGACGCCTTCACGGCCGGCACCAACGCGCAGTTCCTGGCGTTCAGCAAGAACCTGCTCGGCACCGCCAGCGTCGTGGCCAACCCGTACTTCTACGGCCACATGCCTGAAGTCACGGTCAATGCCGATGGCACCGCCAGCATCAAGAAGCACTTCTGCATGGGCCGCATCTCGCACGAGCTGGTGCATGTGATGCCGGACAACCGCACGGTGCTGATGGGCGACGACGCCACCAACAGCGGCCTGTTCATGTTCGTGGCCGACAAGGAAAAGGACCTGTCCGCCGGCACGCTGTACGTGGCCAAGGTGGGCGCGGGCTTCTCCATCGACCCGGCCGCCCCCGGCGCCGACCTGACGTGGGTCAACCTGGGACACGCCACCAGCGCCGAAGTCGAGGCCATGGCCAAGTCCAACCTGCCCACCGACATCATGGACGTGCGCACGGCGGACCCCGCGGACCCCTCCTTCACCAAGATCTTCGTTGGCGGCACGGCCAACTGGATCAAGGTCAACCCGGGCAAGGAGAAGGCCGCGGCCTTCCTGGAAACCCATCGCTACGCCTACCTCAAGGGCGGCAGCATGGGCTTCACCAAGATGGAAGGCACCACCGTCAATATCAAGGACAAGGTGGCCTACTCCGCGCTGCAGAACATGATCGACTCGATGGTCGTCAACAACCCCAAGGGCTGGAACGCACAGAGCAACATCACGATCCCCACGGCGCTCAACGCAGGCGGCGTGATGCAGCACAACCTTGCCGGCGGCCAGAAGGATCTGGGCGGCGCCGCCATCAACAGCGAATGGGTGCCGGTGCACACCAAGGCGCTGATCGTGGGTAAGGACATCAGCGCGGATGCACTCGGCAACACCGCCGATCCGGACCAGATCGCCAACCCGGACAACCTCAAGTTCTCGGAAAAGCTGCGCACCTTGTTCATCGGCGAGGACAGCGGCCAGCACGTCAACAACTTCCTGTGGGCCTACAACGTAGACACCAAGAAGCTGTCGCGCGTGCTCTCGACCCCGGCTGGCGCGGAATCCACCGGCCTGCATGCGGTGGACGAGATCAATGGCTGGACCTACATCATGAACAACTTCCAGCACGCGGGCGACTGGAGCAGCCTGCACGCCAAGGTCCAGGCCACGCTGGATCCGCTGGTGCGCGCCAACTACAAGGACCGCTTTGGCGCCGCCGTCGGCTACCTGACGGCCGATACCACGAGCGTCAAGACCACTAAGGCGTAAGCGCGGGACAGCTATTACCCCGGCGCTTTGTTGGGCCCCCGATGACTTTGTCATCGGGGGCTTTTTTTTCTACACTCGCGCGAGAGCTGGCTAGCGCGCGCGGGCGTTCGCCAGGGGGACCGGCAAGCGTATCGGCATCACCCCTGGCGCATACCGGGAACGTTTCGGGCCACCGGCGCGCGGACTGGCTGAGGCAACATGGACGCGGGCCCCGTCATGCCTGCTACGCTTGCGGTAATGAGTGGCTGCCGGACCAACGCGCCCCCGGCGGCCCAGACCCCTACCTCAACAGGAGCAACAAGATGCCGAACCAAGACGGCCAACACGACGCGCGCCGCATGGCGCCGGCCACCGACCGCAACCGCGACGCCATCCTGGCCGTGCTGCGGCGGGTCTTGCCGCAGAGCGGCCTGGTGCTGGAAATCGCTAGCGGCACCGGCCAGCACGCCGCCTATTTCTCCGCCGCGCTGGCGGGGCTGACCTGGCAGCCGAGCGACCCGGACGCTGCGGCGCGCGAGTCGATCGCGGGCTGGGCCGAGCATGCCGGGCTGGCCAATGTGCTTGCGCCGCTGGTGCTGGACGTGCGCCAGCAGCCCTGGGGCATCGAGGCGGCGCAGGCGGTGGTGTGCATCAACATGATCCACATCGCGCCATGGTCTGCGGCTGAGGCGCTGTTCGCCGGGGCCGGGCGTTTGCTGCCAGCCGGCGGCGTGCTTTACCTGTATGGCCCGTATCGGCGCAATGGCGAACATACCGCGCCGAGCAATGCCGCCTTTGATGCGCAGTTGCGCAGCGCGAACGCCGAATGGGGCGTGCGCAATATGGAAGATGTGGCGGCACTGGGCGAGGCCGAGGGCTTTCGCATGGACGAGCCAATCCCGATGCCGGCCAATAATTTCAGCCTGGTATTCCGAAAATAGGAACTTCGCCGCCGAATGCAGGCGGATTGGGCCGCGTGCAATGCGTGGCCGAAATTCGGCAAAGCGCGAATGAGGACTCGCGCGCAGTGGGGCTAAGTCTTCGCTGAATTGTCTTTGCGCATGTCACCTTAAGCGTTGGCTTAAGACGCGCCAAACGTCCTGGCGGGCAATGCGTGCGATGTGGGAAATGCGGAAAATGCGGGAAATGACAGGCGAAGCCAGGCGGCGCTAATCGGGAAATGCCGATCGGCCAGGGCGTCTTGAATAACCGGGGATATTGTCTGGAGATGTCTGGCTGGCCCTGCAGAGCGCCAGCCAGTTCGCACAAAAGTGGTGCGCGGCGGGGACCGGAGCACGGCGCGGATTACCGCGCGCATGTCCGGGCCACCTGCCGCGCTGGCCCTTGCGCGATTTACTTCGCGGCGACAGGCGCTTCTGCCTCGACCTTGACGGCCACGGCCTTCTTCGGCGCTGCCGGCTTGCGGGCTGCCTTCACGACGGCCTTCTTCGGTGCTGCTGCCTTGGGAGCAGCTGCCTTCGGGGCGGCGGCCTTCGGTGCTGCTGCCTTGGGAGCTGCTGCCTTCTTGGCGGCGGCCGGCTTTGCAGCCTTCTTTGCCACGGCAGCCTTCACCACCGGCTTCTTCGCAGCCGGCTTGGCCTTGGCCTTTTGTGCAGCCAGCTTTTCCTTGGCGGCTTGCTTCTCAGCCAGCACAGCCTTCTTGGCGGCTTCAGCTGCGACCTTGATTTCGCGCTTAGCAGTTTCGATCGCCTTCTTTGCATCAGCGCGCAGCTTCAGCAGGCCCTTCTTTGCAGCGGCCAGTTCGCGAGCCAGCACGCTGGCCTTCTTCGCGGGAACTGCTGCCTTCTTGGCGGCTGCCGGCTTGGTCTTTGCTGCTGCGCTGGTTGCGACTTTCTTTGCTACGGCCATTTGTATTTACCCGTTAGTTGTGGAGCGCGGAGTATAACCGGTCACGCGACATTGCTCGCGCGGCGTGAATTAACTGCGCAAATTTCTGGTATGAATGCGTGCGCGGATACAACATGTCTTGCACGGCGACGGCATCGGCATTCGATGCGAATAGGGGGTACGTATTGCGTTTAACGCGTATTTACCTGGACTTTGATGCCGTCGGCCAGCACGGTAATGGCGCCCGGCTCGACGTCTTTGCCGGCAACGTGCAATTCTTCCGGCTTGAACGTGTAGAGCGGGTAATCGCGCAGCAGTTGCTGCGCCACGACGGCGCCGATGGCGTTCAGTTGCTCGCCATATTGCGCCGGCATGCCGGCGACCTGGACGCGTTCGACGGAAGGATTGTCGAGCAGCACGGCGCGTTTGGCCGGGTCGTACCTGAGCCCGCTGCTCAGTGAAAGCGTGCCGTTGATCGGTGGCGCGGGCAGCAAGGTGTTGCTGACCTGTGCATCCATCTGGGTGGTCACGCGGTTGTTGGCTTCGTCGAGCAGCAGGCGCGGATGCGTCAGCTGAACGTCGAGCACCTGGGCGTAGCGCAGCCTTGCCGGGAAACGTCTGTCGACGGCGTCCTGCAATTCCTGGCGGGAGAATGTGTAGTCGCCGGTCCAGACGTTATAGCCGGCCCAGGCGCTGGCGGCGAGCAGCATGGCAAGCGCGCCGGCGGCGGCAGCTTTGCGCGTTGTCAGGGATTTGCGGGGCCGGGTGCGGCGTTGCGTCGTCGGCATGCTGCGGTGCCTCCAGGTTGGCGTGTTGCGCGTTATCCCTTCTGACCGCGCCTGCGCCGGCTTTGTTCAATTGTTCAGTCTGGCCGCGGGCCATGCGCACGATCAATAGTGCGGCGGGAGTTCGTGCTGGGGGCCGTTGTCGGCGCCGCCCGTGCCGCTGGAGCGCATCTGCTGGTAAAGCGCCTGAAGCTGTTCCTGCAGCAGGTCGATCTGCCGCTGCTGGCGGGCCACGGCGAGATTGAGCGTGTCGAGCAGGTCATCCTGGAAGGCGACCTTGATTTCGAGTTCGGTCAGGCGGGATTCCATTTTGTGTTCTCCATTGGGCCGCGCATTGTAAGGCAGGTGCGGCGCGGCCTTTACTGCATTGTCAGCCTGGCCAGCCGGCCCAGCGTGGCGAGCGCGGCGTCGGTCCGGTCGTCGAAGTCGTGGCCGCAGTTGATGCGCAAGCAATGCCGGAAGCCGCCATGCGCGGAAAAAATCGGGCCGGGCGCGATGCTGATGCCATGCGAGAGCGCGTAGCGGTGCAGCGCAAGGCTGTCGGTGCCGGCCGGCATCTCGATCCACAGGAAGTAACCGCCGGCTGGCCGCGTGGCCCGCGTGCCCGGCGGGAAGTGCCGCGCGATGGCCTGCGCGAAGGCGTCCTGCCGCTGCATCAGCGCCTGGCGCAACTGCCGCAGGTGCCGGTCGTAGCCGCCCTTCTCCAGGTAGTGAAGGATAGCGGCTTGCGTTGGCGCGGCCACTGTCAGCGTGCTGGTGAGTTTGGCGCGCGCCACTTCGCGCGCGAAGCGTCCTGGCGCGGCCCAGCCGATCCGGTAGCCCGGCGCCAGGCATTTGGAGAACGATCCGCAGTGCATCACTAGTCCCTGTGTGTCGAACGCCTTGGCCGGGGTGGGGCGCTTGTTGCCGAAGTACAGTTCGCCGTAGACGTCGTCCTCGATCAGCGGCACTTCGAAGCGCGCCAGCAGCCGCACCAGTTCGCGCTTCTTGTCGTCGGGCATCAGGCTGCCCAGCGGGTTCTGGAAATTGGTCATCAGCCAGCACGCGCTCGGGCGGTGGCGTTCCAGCGCGCGGGCGAGGGCGTCGAGCTCGATGCCTTCGCGCGGATGCGTGGGCACCTCGATGGCGCGCAGGCCGTGGCGCTCCAGCGCCTGCAGCGCGCCGTAGAAGGTGGGCGACTCGATGATGACCGCGTCGCCCGGACGCGTGACGGCCGCCAGGCACAGGTTCAGTGCCTCCAGCGCACCGTTGGTGATGACGATCTCGTCCGTGTGCACGGTAAGCCCGTCGATCAGGTAGCGCAGGGCAATCTGGCGGCGCAGGCCGGCGTTGCCCGGCGTCATGTCGTCCACCGAGCTCCAAGGGTCCAGCTGCTGGACGACGGCGGCCATGGACTTGGCGAGGCGCGGCAGCGGAAACAGCAGCGGACTGGGAAACGCGGAGCCGAGCGGCACCAGCTCCCGCTGCTTGGCCGACGCCAGCACGTCGAAGACCAGTTCGCTGACATTCAACGTGGTGGATTCGTCCGCCGGTTGCGACGCGGCCTCGGGCTCGGGCGGGAGCACGCGGCTGGCGCTGGCCACGAAGTACCCGGAGCGCTGGCGCGCGATGATCAGCCCGCGCGCCTCCAGCAGGTAGTAAGCCTGGAACACCGTGGAGGGGCTGAGCCCGCGGCTGGCGCTGGCCTGGCGCACGGAGGGCAGGCGGTCGCCGGGCCGCAGCGTGCCGGCCTGGATCGAGTGCGCGATATCGTCGGCCAGCGTTTCGTAGAGCGTGCCGGGCGTGGCTTCCCCGTCTTTTAGCTGGGGGGTGTCTGGCTTGCTGGGTGGCATTTGAGATCCACTGTTTGGCGTATGTCTGATTTCCGGTAACTGTATCGTATCGACGCGATGCACGACACGGTGCATGGGGATATTCCAATGCGGCAGATTTGCTGCGGCAACATGTCACGCCGGAATCCCTCTGATCCGGTTGTATCGATCCGATCTGATCCTGTTCGGGCCGGCCTTGTCTCCTTAGCATTCAGCGCTGTCAGTAAGAGGCCGTTTCAAAATGAAGCGAAGCGGTTCTGGCTAGGCGTGCGGCCGCAGACAGTACAAGTGGTACGGCCAAGGCCGCGCAACGACGCCAGAATCTTTTTGAAATAGCCTCTAAGCCACGGCCGCCACGGCGCCGTCATGGGAAGTGCAAGGAAATCCATGGATCCCACGAGTCTGTTGTTAGCTACCTTCCTGCTGTCGGTCGGTGGCCTGTTTGCTTTCATCTGGTCGTTGCGCAAGGGCTTGTTCGATCTCGAAGCCGCTGGTGCGCGCACCATCTTTGCGCCAGGCGAGGTCGGCCAGCCCGAGGAGCCGTCGAGCGACACGGCGCAGCGCCAGGCGCTCTGGGTGGGCGCGGCGTCCAGCCGGGGGGCACCTGCCGCCACCGCCGCCGCGCGCGCCGATCTCGAGGCAGAGCTGGCGGCGCGGCATGAGGCCGATCGCTCCAGCGCCCTGCCGGCCCTGCTGATGCTGAGTTGTGCCGTGGTCTGGCTGGTGGTGGCGTCCGCCGCCGGCCTGCTGAGTTCGCTCAAGCTGCATATGCCCGACCTGCTGACCGGGCAGGCCTGGCTTTCCTTCGGCCGCTTGCGCACGCTGCACCTGAACGCGGTCGCCTACGGCTGGGCGCCGATGGGGCTGCTCGGGCTGACGCTGTGGATGTTGCCCCGCCTGCTGCGCACGCCGCTGCTGGGCGGGCGCTTTGCCATGATCGGCGCGCTGGTCTGGAATGCGGGGCTGGTGGCCGGGCTCGGCAGCATTGCCGTGGGCATCAACGCCGGCCTGGAGTGGCTGGAGATTCCCTGGCAGGTGGGCCTGCTGTTCGCGCTGGGCGGGATGATGATCGGCTTGCCGCTGGCGTTCATGCTGCAAAAGCGCCGCGTGCATCATCTGTACGTGTCGGTCTGGTACATCGGCGCGGCCCTGTTCTGGTTCCCGGTGCTGTACGTGGTGGCCAAGATCCCGGGCGTGCATTTCGGCGTGGAGCAGGCCACCATGAACTGGTGGTTCGGGCACAACGTGCTGGGCCTGTTCTATACGCCGCTGTCGCTCGCCTCGGTCTATTACTTCCTGCCCAAGGTGATCGGGCGGCCGGTGCGCTCCTACAACCTGTCGCTGCTGGGCTTCTGGACGCTGGCGTTCTTCTACGGCCAGGTCGGCGCGCACCACCTGATCGGCGGCCCGATCCCGCCGTGGCTGATCACGCTGTCGATCGTGCAGAGCGTGATGATGATCATCCCGGTGACCGCGTTCTCGGTGAACCAGCACCTGACGCTCAAGGGCAATTTTGGCGCGCTGCGCCACTCGGCCACGCTGCGCTTCATCGTGTTCGGCGCCATCATGTACACGCTGGCATCGGTGCAGGGCTCGTTCGAGGCGCTGCGCTCGCTCAACGCGGTGACGCACTTCACGCACTTCACGGTGGCGCACGCGCACCTGGGCATGTACGGCTTCGTGTCGATGGTGATCTTCGGCGGCATCTACTTCGCGCTGCCGCGCATCGTCGACGCGCCGTGGCCCCGGCCCGCGCTGATCTCGCTGCATTTCTGGCTGGTGGTGGCGGGCTTCTCCACCTACCTCATCACGCTGAGCATCGGCGGCGTGCTGCAGGGCCTGGCGCTGCTGGACCCGGCGCGTCCCTTTATGGAATCGGTGACGGTCACGCTGCCCTGGCTGCAGGGGCGCTCGCTGGGCGGCGCGTTGATGACGCTCGGCCATCTGGTCTTTGCCTTTCACTTTGCCTTGATGGTCTTGCGTCCTTCGGCGCTGGCGCAGACCGATCGCATGGTTTCCCAAGCGGCTGCCTGAACATGGAAAACGAACTCAAACTTGTGGGCGGGGCCATGGTCACGCTCTCGCTCGCCACCTCGGCGATGATCGTGGTGCCTTTCCTGCAGCTCAAGGATGTGCCCGCGCCGGCGGCGCTGGCACCCTATACCAGCGAGCAGCTGCGCGGGCGCGAGGTGTATCTCGCCAACGGCTGCATCGCCTGCCATACGCAGCAGCCCAGCTCCACCGGCGCGGGCCGTGCCGACGGCGCGCGCGGCTGGGGCCGCCCGTCCGTGGCGGCGGACTACCACTACGACAGCCCGCCGTTGCTTGGCACCATGCGCACCGGCCCCGACCTGTTCAATATCGGCGTGCGCCAGCCGAGTGCCGACTGGCACCTGGGCCATCTCTATCAGCCGCGCGCCTACGTGGCGGACAGCATCATGCCGGGCTATCCGTTCCTGTTCGAGCTCAAGCCGGAAGGCGCCGTCGGCAAGAGCGACAAGGTGGTCGCGCTGCCCGGCGGCACGGTGCCGCCGGGCAAGGTGGTGGTGGCCACGCCACAGGCGCTGGACCTGGTCGCCTACCTGATTGGCCTGCGCCACACCTACCCGGTGGTGGAACAGGCCGCAGCGGCGGGCGCGACCGGCCAGCCGCCGCTGCGCGTCACGCTGGCATCCGTTTCGACCGCGCCGTCCAACCCGTTCGGTGCGGTCACTTCTTCTCAATCCACCTCCAGCCCGCCGGCGCCACGCGCGCCCGGTGCGCAAGCCAGCCACGATGACCCGCTCGCAAGCCCATAAGACAGAGAACGCCGATCCCGTCGAGCAGCACAACCCGGTGCCCAAGATCGTGCTGGCGCTGGTGTGCGGCCTGCTGGTCTGGGCCATCAGCTACATCCTGATCGAGCGCGCCGACGGCAGCGCCGCGCTGGGCGACCGGCGCGACCTGGCCGCGCTGGCAGCGCCGGCCGGGCAGGGCCGCGTAGCCGACGGCAAGCTATTGTTCGCCGCCAACTGCCAGGCTTGCCACCAGGCCAGCGGGCAAGGCATTCCCGGCGTATTCCCGCCGCTGGCAGGCTCCCCCTGGGTCAACGACGATCCGGAACGCCTCGCGCAGATCCTGCTGCACGGCATGACCGGCCCGCTGGACGTGCTCGGCACCACCTACAACGGCGCCATGCCGGCCTTTGGCGAGCAGTTCTCCGACCAGGAGATCGCGGCGCTGGCCACGCATATCCGCAGCCAGTGGGGCAACGGCGCCGCGCCGGTCGAAGCCGCGCAGATCGCGGCGGCGCGCGCGGCTTCCGTCGCGCAAAAGGCGCCCTGGCACGGGGGCGAAGCGCTGGAGGCATTCATGACCATGGGAGGTGCCCTCAAGCCATGACGCGTGCGTGGAGCAAGACGCTGGCGATGGTTGCGCTCGTGCTGGTGTTGGCCGGTGCGGCGGTGTTCGCCACAACACGCGGCTTGCGCACGGTCAGCGCCGACGGCGCCCGGCGCCTGGACCTGGCGCGCGCCCCGCGCGAGCTGCCGGCGCTGGCCTTGTTCGACCAGGCTGGCCGGCAGCTCGCTTTTGGCGGCCCCATGCCGCAGGGCAAGGGTACTGGCAAGCGCGACAGGCCCGTCACGCTGGTGACCTTCGTCTACACCCGATGCCTGGCAATCTGCCGCACCAGCGCGTCGGGGCAGGCCTGGCTGCAGCAGCAATTGCGCGAGCGCGGCCTGCAGGACCGCGTGCGCCTGCTGACGCTCTCCTTCGACCCGGCACGCGATACGCCCGCCGCGCTGCGGGCCTATGCGCGCACGCTGCGCGCCGATCCTGCCATCTGGACCTTTGCCACGGTGGCCGAGCCCGCGCGCTTGCGCGGCCTGCTCGACGCCTTCGGCATCGTCGTGCTGCCCGATGGGCTGGGCGGCTACTCGCACAATGCCGCGCTGTTCCTGGTCGACGCGCAAGGCCGGCTGGCTGCCGCTTATGACGTGGAGCGGCCGGACCTGGCGCTGGCCGACGTGCTGCGCAGCCGGCTGTGAAGGTGCGGCTTGCACCCGGCTGGCACGCCTGCCTGCCAGGCTTGATGCTGGCCGTGGCCGCGCTGTTGCGCCCATGGATGGAGGCGACCATGGCCAGGCATATGGGCCTGGAACTGCCGCTTCTGGCACTTGCCGGCTGGTGGGCGGCGCGCTGTGCCGGGCCGCGGCTGGCGGCCTGGCTCGCGCCATGGAACGCGGCGGGGCTGCCGGGCCTGCTGGCAGCGTGGTGCATCGTCAGTTACTGGATGCTGCCGGTGGCGCTGGACGCAGCCACGCTGGCGGGCCCCATGGGCATGGCCAAGGTGGCGAGCATGGTGCTGGCGGGGCTGCTGGCGCGCGCCTCGTGGCAAGCGGCCGGCCCCGTGGTGCAGGGCTTCTTTGTCATCAACGGCGCCTGGATGATGCTGAGCGCCGGATTGCTGTACCAGGAGGCGGAGTCGCAACTGTGCAGCACCTATCTGGTCGACGAGCAACTGGCGGCGGGCCGGGTGCTGGTGCTGTGGGGGCTGGCCTTGCTGGCGATGTGGCTGTTTGCCGTGGCCAGCCGGCTAGCGGTGGATCGCGAGCCGCTCACCTAGGCCTGCAAGACCGCCCGCGGGCCGGCCTTGCGCCGCCGCCCCCGGCCGTGCTGGGCTGATCGTCAGCCCGTCTTTTTTCGGCTTCTTCCTTCTTCGGCTGGTTCCCGCCTGACGCCAGGGCGCCTTCGCGTCCGCGCGGCGTCAGTGTGCCGGGGCACGCCGGAGTTTTACGGATTACCGTGACAGGTGAAACCCATGGATTTGAACAAACACGCACTGAGCGCGCATGGCTCGACCACGCTCTTCGTGCTGCTATGGAGCAGCGGCGCCATCTTTGCGCGCCTCGGGCTTGAATACGCTTCCGCCTTTGCCTTGCTGGCCGCGCGTTTTGCGCTGGCGCTGGCCCTGCTGCTGGTGCTCGCGGCCTGGCGGCGGCGCTGGTTGCCGCAGCCCGGCACGCGCTTGCAGGTGGTCTGCTCCGGGCTGCTGCTGACCGGCGCATATTCGATCTTTTACTTGCTGGCGCTGGCGCGCGGCATGACGCCGGGCGTGCTGGCCACGCTGCTGGGCGTGCAGCCGATCCTGACCTTGCTGCTGGTGGAGCGGCGCTTTTCCGCGCGCCGGCTGGCAGGCCTGGCGGTGGCGTTGGGCGGGCTGGTGCTGGTGGTCTACCAGGGGATAGCGCTGGCGCGGATCTCGCTGCCGGGCATGGGCTTTGCGCTCTGCGCGCTGGCGTGCATGACGATTGGCGCCATCCTGCAAAAGCGCATCCGGCAAGCACCGCTTGATGTGATGCCGTTGCAATACGGCGCGGGCCTGGCGCTGTGCCTGTTGTTCGTGCCGTTCCAGCCGATGGCGGTGGTGCCCTCGGCGGGCTTCGCGCTGTCGCTCGGTTGGCTCGCGCTGGTGATTTCGGTGGGCGCCACGTTGCTGCTCTACCGGCTGATCCAGGCGGGCAACCTGGTCAACGTCACCAGCCTGTTCTACCTGGTGCCGGCCGTGACCGCGCTGATGGATTACCTGTTCCTGGGCAATCGCCTTGCTGCGCTGAGCCTGGCAGGCATGGTGGCGATCGTGCTTGGGCTGGTGCTGGTGTTCAGCCAGAAAGCGGACAGCCTGGGGTAGCCCGGTAGCCCGCTTGCCCGAAAGCCAAACCGGCCCCGGCCGCTACGCGCCGAAGAGGCGCGCCGCGGCCGGGGCCGGCTTGCATCGGCGAGCAACGTATCAGGCGTGTGCGAGCAGTTTTTCCGTGCGCCGCGCCGGCAGCGCGAGCGTTGGCACGGCTTGCAGCAGGGGCGTGGCAACGGTGCCCACCTCGAAACGCGCGGGCGCTTCCTTGGCCAGGCGGCGCAGCCGCTCCAGCCGGGCCTCCACGCGTGCGTCGGGCTGCGTGTCGAGGCACAGGGTAGACGGGCACGCCACGCCGAGCATATCCAGCGCCTGCTTGAAGTTGGCCGGCGTCAGGCCCTCGGCCGGATTCACGCTGACCACGTGCGGCAGCAGGTGCGCGTATTGCGGGTCTTGCATCGACGCCGTGTCGCAGGTCAGGATGGCAAAGGCCTGCGGTGCCGGACGGTGCGCGAAATAGGCCGCGATGCGGGCGGCGTGGCCGCCGGGCATGTCGGGGGTCATGCCTTCCACCTGCAGGTCGAGCTGCTGCAGGATGGCGGCGGGAACGCCGCGGCGCCATGCCTCGGATACCACCACGCGCGCACCGGCCAGGCCGAACAGGCGCCGCACGAATCCGAGCGCGACGGGATCGAAGAAGCGGACGTCGCGCATGGTGCCGGTATCGGGGATTCCGCCCAGCCGAGCCTCGGAGCGGCTCGAGTAGAGGACACCGGGGACGTCAAGCATGATGAGGCGTTCGGACATGATTTCCTATTGGGTTGCAGCGCCGGTTGGCACGTTTGAAGATTACGACGCATCCGGGAAAATCTGGAGAGGCGAGAAGTGCCTAAGTTGCAACATATTTGTAACTTGAGATGCGACTTCGTAAAAATCAGCGATTCGCCCGGGCTAGTTGTTTCCGCGCGAAACAATTAGCCCGGGCGATTCCGGCTTTCATGAACCCGGCAAGCGGCGCCAGCGCGGCTTTACAGCATGCCGGTAACGGCTGCCAGCCGCTCGATGCTCCAGCCCTTGCCCAGCAGGATCATGCGCGTGTGCAGGTCGTCATGCACTTCGCGGCTGACTTCCTGCCCGAGATAGGTCAGCGTCTTGTAGCGCAGGTCCACATAACCCAGCACATGGTCCTTCGACAGCGAGTGCCACAAGGCATTGGCGCCGGCGGACTGCCGCGCGCCCGTCATCAGGCACAGGCCGGCGTCCAGTCCCCAGCGGTAGATCGCGGTAGCCAGCCCGCGGCGCTGGTAGGCCGTCTCGTACTTGGAGTGCGGCGCGCGCAGGTAGTGGTCGGCGCGCCGCCCCACCTCGATCAGGCGGTTGAAGACCGTGTAGCCCGCCAGGCGCTTGCGCGCCACGTCCTCCACATAGACGTAGTACTCGCCATCCGCCTCGCGGTAGCGGATCACCAGCTCCGGCGAGTCGGTGGCGATCGCCGGGATGCCGTGGAGGCGGTCGCCCGGCCGGTGCAGGCGGCCGTAGATGGAACCGAACTCCTGGTCGAGTTCGGCGGGGCGGTGGCTGACATCGATGCGCAGCTCGAGCCTGCGAGCAAGCCATGGAAGCGCGATGGGCGGCGCCATGATGGACATGTCGTTCTCCTGGAGGCGCGGCGGTTAGACCGGCATGTGCTGGAAGCCCCGTGCCAGGGCAAACACCACGACCATGAAGAAGGCCAGGACCAGCAAGACTTTGTAGAACATTGCTTATCTCCCAAGTGAAGGGTGAGAACGATGAGAACGCGAGAACGGTGAAGGAGCAAGGGCAAGCAGTGCGATGGCGTCTCAGCACATGGCAGGTTCCTCCCACCATCCGCTCACCAGACCTTCGGGCTTGCGCGCCGCCAGCACCCTCGCGCTCGCCGGCCATGCGTCGACCCTGACATCCAGGCCGGCGTAGACGCCATAGCCAACGCCCGCGCGGATCTCGTCGCCCGCCTGCAGGCCTTCGCCCGCCTTGATGGCGCATTCGGCGACGATGGCCTCGAGGGCCTTGATGCCCCAGCCGGCCTCCAGATGCATGCCGCAGCGAATGGACGCGCCGCACTCGATGCCGTGGCCGGCGCGCACGGTGTGGCGGGCATCGATGACACCGCCGGCGCGGATGCTCTTGCCGCAGTGAATGGCCGCTTGCCCGATCAGGTCCTGCCCGGCCACCGCGCTGCCGGCGAGCGCGATCTTGCCGCCGCACAGCACATCCCAGCCGGCCTTGAGGTTGCCGCCGCCGCTGATCGCGTCCTGCACGTCGATGCCCCATGCGGCCTTGATATCGCCGCCCGCCTCGAGCACGCCGCCACTATGGATGCCGCCGGCCGCCGCAAGGCTGTCACCGGCCACGATGGCCCGGCCCGCGCGTATGCCGCCGCCGGCCTGGATGCTGCCCCCGGCGCGCAGCGTGGTCCCGACGTCGATGCAGCCGCGCACCACCAGCGAGCCGGCAAAGACCACGGCTTCAGCATCGATACTGTCCACGGCCAGCACGGCGTCGGTGGGGCCGAACTGTGTGAGCAGCCAGCAGGCGTCGTCAACGCGGCCGTCATCGACGAGGGCGTCGAGCAGGTGCTGGTAGTCGCTGCCGTCCTGGCGATTGCGGACGAACCAGCGGTAGCCATCGGCGCAGGGGCGCTTGGCTTTGACAAAATTCTTGGTGAGCTCCATGGCGATGAAGGCGTGCGAAGTGAATGCCGCGAACGCGCCGCGGCAGGAAAAAGGGGTGCAGGGCCATGACGGGGCGACGGCTAAGCCGTGGCCCCGCGCTCAATCAGAGATTGATGAGAAAGTAGACGACGGCGATGGTGCCGATCGCACAGAGGGTCTTGTGATAGATCGAAGACGAAGACACGGCTTTTCTCCCAGGTTGCACATTGGACAAGGGGCGCGATGCGCCCTCAGGCAAAGTGCCGTGCGGGGAAAATCAGGATCTGGCTGGTGTGTCCTGGTTTCCCCGCACGGCCTGGAAAAGCACGGCGGCGAAACCATAGGTGTTGACCGCGGCCGGTGTGGCGCGCAGCGAGCGCACGCCGCCCTTGGCCGCGCACGCACGCGTTGCCACCGCATGCATGGCATGGCGGCGGACTGCGTTGCGGTGCGGGACGAGGAGCATGCGGTCTCGAATGAAGGGTGGAAAATCCTGGCAAGCGTGCTGCCGTTCTTTAAGGCAGCACGTACGCTTATGCCATATCGGGTAGGGATTGTCCAGCCAGCCCCCCTCGCCGGCTGACGCGAGGGGGGCATCCTGTCCGGGCACCTCGGCTAGAATCGTGCGTCTTCACGAGAGGGGGCGCCACATGCTCGAAGCCATCGGCCTGGGCAAATCGTATGGCACGCGGGCGGTGGTGAAGGACGTTACCTTCACCGTCGCTGGCGGCGAGATCACGGGCCTGCTGGGGCCCAACGGGGCCGGCAAGAGCACCACGGTAGCGATGCTGTGCGGCCTGGTCGCCCCCGATGCCGGGCGCGTTCTCATCGCTGGCAGCGCGCTGCAGGATGCCGGCGCGCGTGCGGTGAGCCTGCTCAAGCGCCGCATCGGGCTGGTGCCTCAGGAGCTGTCGCTCTACGAGGAACTGCCGGCGCGCGCCAACCTGGAATTGTTCGGCGCGCTCTATGGCTTGTCGGGTGCCTTGCTGCGCGAGCGCACGGCCCAGGCACTTGCGCTGGTGGGTCTGTCCGAACGCGCGCGGGACAAGCCTGCGCATTTCAGCGGCGGCATGAAGCGCCGCCTGAACATTGCCTGCGCACTGGTCCACGATCCCGACATCCTGATCTTCGACGAGCCCACCACCGGGGTCGACCCGCAGAGCCGCAACGCCATCTTCGACAGCCTGGAAGCGCTGCGCGAGCGTGGCAAGGCGCTGCTCTATACCACGCACTACATGGAAGAGGCCGAGCGCCTGTGCGACCGCATCGTGATCATGGACCACGGGCAGGTGGCGGCCAGCGATACGCTGGCCGGGCTCTATGGCCGGTTGCCGGTAGCCGAGACGCTGCAGGTCACGGTCGACGGCGCGGTCGATGCCGCGCAACTGGCGCATGACTGCGCTGCGAACCACGTTCGTCACGCGCAGCAAAGCGCAGACGTGCTGACCATTGGCGTAGACGATCTCGCGCGCGCCGTGCCCGCGGTGATGGCCTGGCTGGCCGCCCGCGGCCACGCGGTGCGGCACTTGGCGTCGGGCCGGGCCACGCTGGAGGATGTGTTCCTGGCCCTGACCGGGCGGCAACTGAGGGACGGAGCATGAGCGCGTTGAATGCACTGCGTGCTTTGTTCGCGCTGGTCCGCGCGGACTTGCGGCTGTATTTCTCGGATCGCAGGGCGCTCGTCATGGGCGTGGCCGCGCCGATTGCCATCGCGGCATTCTTCGGCTACCTGTTCAACCCCGCCACGCAGAAGCCATCGCGCATCCCGGTGGCGCTCAGCGACCTCGATGACAGTCCCTTGTCGCAGAAGATCGTCGCGGCGCTGCGGCAGGATCCCGCATTGCAGTTGCGCGAGCTGCCGGCCCAGGCCGCCGACGATGCGGTGCGGCAAGGCAAGGTGCAGGTGGCCGTGACCTTGCCGGGCGGCTTCGGCGAGGCGGCGCCGCGCGCGCTGTTCGGCGCGCGGCCCAAGCCGGTGCTGACGTTGCGCTACGACCCCTCGCAGGCGCTCGCGCTGGCGGTGGTGCGTGGTGTGCTGACCCAGCACGTGATGGAAAGCGTATCGCAGGCGGCCATGGGCAGCGGGCCGGACGCGGCCCGGCCGCTCGGCGCGCTGCGTGGCGCAATGGCAGCGAATCCGGACCTCCCGGCCGCGTACCGCCAGGATGTGCTGGCAATGGCCGACAGCATCGAGCGCGTGCAGCGGGCGCAGGCGGCGCGCGCCGCGAGCGGGCCGGATGCGGCGGGCGTGCCCAGCATGCGGATGGGGCTGCCGTTCGAGGCGCGCGAGCAGCCAGCCAGCGCGCAAGGCGGCCGTCCCTACAACAGCTACGCGCATGCCTTTGCCGGCATGGGCGTGCAGTTCATCCTCTTCATGGGTATCGAGTTTGGCGTGGGGCTGCTGCTGATGCGCCGCCTTGGCCTGTGGCAGCGCCTGCGTGCCGCACCGGTGTCGCGCGCTGCGCTGCTGGGCAGCCGCATCGTCAGCGGCGCGCTGACGGCCATGATCCTGATGACACTGATCTTCGGCGCCGCCATTGCGTTCTTTGGTGTGCGCATCGACGGCAGCGTGGCCGGCTTTGCCGGGGTGGTGATGGCCTTTGCCCTGACCACCGCCAGCTTCGGCCTGCTGGTGGCAGCGCTCGGGCGCACGCCGGCGGCTACGCGCGGGCTGGCGATCTTCGCCACCTTGCTGATGGTGATGCTGGGCGGCGCGTGGGTGCCGGCCTTCCTGTTCCCGTCCTGGCTGCAATCGGTGTCGCTGGCCTTGCCCACGCGCTGGGCCGTGGACGGGCTGGACGCGATGACCTGGCGCGGGCTCCCGCTGCAGGCCGCGCTGGCGCCGATCGGTGTGTTGCTGGCCTTTGCCGTGCTGTTCGCGCTGCTGGCGATCTGGCGGTTCGACTGGGAGGAGCCAGCGGCTAGCGCATAACAGGCACCAACGAGGAGCGCAGGCGTGCGGTCGTGCTCCGGCTCCTAGCGTCCCGTTCCGGTGATTCGCTCACAAAATCTGCCGGGTTTGGCGAGGATTGAATCGGTGGGAGCCGTGTCATGGAATACGGTTGTACTTTTTGTTTGGCACGATGGCGCCGGAAGTGTTTTGAGGTGGGGTTTTCATGCTTCTAGCTGCTGGCGCGGCTGTGCGAGATTGGCGGTTTCAGCTCGGTGAGATGTCACTTTTCTTTACTCGTAAAGAAAAGTGACCCAAAGAAAGCGATCCTTGCAGGAGGCTGGCTTGTCGGGGTTGCGTAGCCCGGCGGATTCGTCGTTGGGTCCTGGGTTCTAATGGACTCGTGCCGTTACCGGATTAAACGGCCACGATCCTGCGGATGACGCTGGTTTCGTGGTGAGGCTGCTCGGTAGCGGAATCCTTGCCCATTCACCCATCTGCCGGTACCGGCCCGGATCGCCACAATACATCACGCCGCGATGGTTTCGTGGTGGGGTGGACGCGGTGAAAAAAAGAACTTCGGCCTATCGAATCGGTGCCACCGCGCCCACGACGAAATCGAGACGCCTGCAACTTCGTGGCCGCCCGCATCGCGAGCGACAGACGGCCAGCGTTTCGTGGTGGTTGCTACCGGGGGGACCACCACGAATCCTTGGACATTGGCTGCGTCGTGGTGGTCTAAACTGGTAACGGCACGAGTCCATCAGCACCCGGGGCCGTACGACGAAACCATTGGGGCTCCCAATGACGCCACGCCAGCCTCCTGCAAGGATCGCTTTCTCTTGGTCACTTCTCTTTACGAGTAAAGAGAAGTGACATCTCACACGTGCGTAAACGGCCAACACGGCACAGCCGCGACAGCAGCTAGAAGCATGAAAACCCCGCCCCAAAACGCCCCCAAGTCAGCGGGCTACAAGCAATACAAATCGCATACGTGCATACATATCCAACCCCGTATGGTCCGTCCATGCATGGCATATGCACTTCACGCCGACCTACAATTCCTTCTCCAAGCACAACAGACTTTGCGAACGAATCAGCGGAACGGGACACTAGAGTCCCGTCCCCACGGGAGATCCCATGCATCTCGAAGGTTCCTGCCATTGCGGCGCGGTCAGCTTCAGCCTGGAGTCCGGCTCGCCTTATCCGTTCATGCATTGCTACTGCTCGATCTGCCGCAAGACGGCGGGCGGCGGTGGCTATGCCATCAACCTCGGCGGTGACGCCGCCACGCTGAAGGTTCGCGGCAAAAAGCACATCGGCATCTATCACGCGGTGATGCGCGAGCCGGGCAAGCGCGCGCGCCGCTCGCCGGCGCAGCGGCATTTCTGCCTGAAATGCGGCAGCGCACTATGGCTCTGGGATCCGCGCTGGCCGGAACTGGTGCATCCGCAGGCGAGCGCCATCGATACGCCGTTGCCCAAGCCGCCGGAGGTGGTGGAGGCCGCGCTGGATTTTGCCGCGCCCTGGGTGGATGTGCCCAAGGGGCGGGGCCATGTGCACTGCGGCACCTGGCCCTCCGAGTCGCTTGCCGAGTGGCACAGGCGCCACGGCCTGCAAGGTTAGCCGCGCGCCAGCATGATCCCCGCGGTGGCGATCAGGCACAGGGCAAACGCGGCGCGCAGCCGCCGCTCCGGCATGCGGTGGGCGAGCGCCACGCCCCACGAGATGGTCAGCATGCCGCCGAGCGACAGCGGGATGCCGCTGGCCCAGTCGACATGGCCGGCATGGGCATAGGTGGCCAGCGCCACCGCCGCGCCGGGCGTGACCAGCGCCAGCGCCAGGCCTTGCGCCGCCGCCTGCCGGAACCCGAACAGCCCGACCAGGGCCGGCGCCGCCACCACGCCGCCGCCTACGCTGAAAAAGCCCGAGAAAGCGCCGCCGACCATGCCCAGCGCCGGAATCCAGCGCGGTGACAGGCGTGCCTGCTGCGCCGTGGCGGCGCGCCCTGGCAGCAGCCGCCAGAGGAAATAGAGCGCCAGGCCGATCATGAAGCAGGCAAAGATGCGGCG
The DNA here is from genome assembly GCF_014170355.1 of Cupriavidus sp. UME77. Classification (NCBI taxonomy): domain Bacteria; kingdom Pseudomonadati; phylum Pseudomonadota; class Betaproteobacteria; order Burkholderiales; family Burkholderiaceae; genus Cupriavidus; species Cupriavidus sp. UME77. The sequence goes on along the minus strand of NZ_LZZU01000001.1, from coordinate 89,136 downwards.
CAGCAACACGGCGTCGATGGCGGTGGCGAGGCGCGCGGAGGCATACGTCGCCAGTACCGCCGACAGCCCGAGCACGACCGCCGTGCGCAGCGCGATGTCGGCGCGCCGGCGGTATTGCCAGAAGCCGATCAGCACATTGGGCGCAATCATCACCAGCGCGGTGCCCTGCGCCAGTTGCTGGTCCATGCCATAGAGCAGGCCCAGCGCGGGAATGGCAATCAGCCCGCCGCCGATGCCGAACAGCCCGCCCACGGCGCCCAGCGCGCTGCCCAGGCCAAAGATCAACAGGGCCGACAGCAAGGACGGCAGCAGGGAATGGTCAAGCATGGAATACGGGAGGCGGCTCTAACGGCAACAGCGTGGCGACTGCATGGCAACTGCGTGCACTGCGGGGTGAGTGATAACGCCCCGGGCCGGCGTTCCGGAGGGGGCAAAAGGCGCGAAGCGCGTAATGATACGCGGGTTTGGCGACCCGCCTGCTGGCCACTTTGTTTTGTCATGAAAGTAGCGTATTTGTCAGGGTTTTCCCTCGAAACGGGGGTGTTCGAGGGTTTTTCCCCAAATTTGTTGGCCGTGTGAAAGGCGTTTGTAATGCAGTTCGGTTTGAATGCGCTCGGGAGATCGTTCGCCGCAGCCGGATACCGGCAAGAACACGTCGGGTTCCACGGAGATGCGTGAATATTCGCTAACTCGGTGCACCGAACGGCGGGCACGGTCGTTTACCGCACACTTAAGTCGAACCGAGCCAGATTGATCGTGTCTTTTTCCATTCCTCGTTTCCTGCTGCTAAGCCTTCTCGGCGCCGTTGCGGGCGCTGCCGTGGCCGGCTCGAATGTGCCGCAAAGCGCACCCATGCCAATGGACGGCCCCTGCGTGGCGCCGCCGTCCAAGGCTACCCTGACCCTCGCCCAGGTGCGGGTCGATGCCGTGCGCTGCAACCGCGACATCATCGCGGCGCGGCGCAATGTGGAGGCAAGCCAGGCCGATATCCAGATTGCGTCGCAGCGGCCCAACCCCGTGCTGAGCCTGGGCGTGGCCAATATCAACCCGCATGCCGGCTTCAACTCGGGCGGCCCGCGCAGCAAGACGGTGGACTCCACCCTGCGTGTGGACCAGGTGATCGAGACGGCCAACAAGGGAGGCTTGCGGGTGGATACCGCGCAAGCCTCCAGCCGCGCCGCCGGCGAAGTGCTGCAGGCGGTGATCACCCAGCAGGCGAGCCTGGTGGACCAGGCGTTCTATGAGGCATTGGTGAGCCAGGAGCGGGTTGCCGTGCTCAACGAGACGCTGGCGCTCTACGGCCGCACCCAGCAGGCCAACGAGGCTCGGCTGAAGGCGGGCGATGTGTCGCGCGCCGATGTGGCCAAGCTGCAGCTCGATGTGCTGCGCGCGCAAGCCGACCTGCGCAGCGCCATGGCCGACCATGCCAGCGACAAGGCCGCGCTGGCGCAAGCCATCGGCGTGCCCGGCACGCTGGCCGACAATCGCCTGACACCCGACTGGCCCGCCCTGGACGTGCCGGTGCCCGAGCCCGACGCCGACACCGTGCAGCGCCGCGCGGACGTGGCGGCGGCGCAAGCCCGCCTGGCCGCAGCAGCAAGCGCGCGCGACCTGGCCCGCGCTGGGCGCGTGCCCGATGTCACCGTGGGCGCGCAGGCGGAGCACTACCCCGTCTCGGCCGCCAACCAGACCGGCAGTGGCAACAGCTTCGGCGTGTTCGTGTCGATCCCGCTCTACGTGCGCCACAGTTTTGGCGGCGAAGCCCGCCGTGCCGAGGTGGATTACTACGCCGCGCTGGATGATCGCAACCGCGTGCTGCTCGAGGCGCAGAACGAGCTGGAGCGCTCGCGCAACCAGCTTGAAGCCGCGCGCCTGTCGCTCAAGCAGATGGTCGAAGGGGTGGTGCCGACCGCCGAGAGTGTCGCCGGCAGCGCCGAGTTTGCCTATGCCAAGGGCGCCAGCAGCGTGCTGGACCTGCTCGATGCGCGCCGGGCCTTGCGCCAGACGCGCCTTGACGCTGTCAACGCGCAAGGTGATTTCGCCAAGTCCCTGTCGGCTTACCGCGCCGCCCTGCAGTCCTCACCCAATTCCCAGGCTCGCCCCGATGTACCGCGTCCTTAATTCCGTGTCTGCTCCGATGTCCGTCCCGATGACTGCTAAGCCTGCTTCGATGTCCCCCGTACGTGCTGCGGCCCGCCATGGCGTCGCCGCCCGGCTGGTCGCGTTTTCGCTGGTCGCGCTGGCGCTCGCCGCCTGCGGCAAGAAGGAAGCCCCGCCCCCCAGCGACGAACCCAAGGTCAGCGGCAACACCGTTGAATTTCCGGCCACGGTCAGGACGCTGCCCGGCATCGTGGGCGAGGCCGTCAAGAGCGGCGGCGAGCGCATGCTCAGCCTGCCGGGCCGCCTGGTATGGAATGAAGACCGCACCGTGCGCGTGTCGACGCCGTTTGCCGGGCGCGTGACCGAGGTGCTGGTGCAGCCGGGGACCAACGTCAAGGCGGGGCAGGCGCTGGCCATGCTGACCTCGACCGATTTCGGCGTGGCCCAGGCCGACGCCCGCAAGGCCGCGGCCGACGCCGCCTATGCCGGCAAGGCGCTAGCCCGCCAGCGCGAGCTGTACGGTGCCGGCGTCGTGGCGCAAAAGGACCTGGAGCAGACCCAGGCCGATGCCGCCCGGGCCAACGCCGACCTGCAGCGCACCCAGGCTGCCTTGCGCCAGTATGGCGCCGGCGCGCAGGGCGAGGGCGCGAGCAACCGCTTTGCCTTGCGTACGCCGATCGATGGCCTGGTGGTGGAGCGCAATATCAATAACGGCATGGAACTGCGCCCCGACCAGCCGCCCACCGCGCCGCTGTTCCTGGTGACCGATCCCGGCGAACTGTGGGCGCAGGTCGACGCGGCCGAGACCGACATCGCCCTGTTCAAGCCCGGCGTGACCGTCCAACTGGTGTCGGCCGCCTATCCCGGCGAGACCTTCGCCGGCAAGGTGGTCAAGGTGGCCGATTACGTGGATCCCGCGGCGCGCAGCATCAAGGTGCGCTTGTCCGTGCCCAACCCGGACCGTCGCCTGAAGGCCGAGATGTTCGTCACCGCCAAGCTGCAGGCCGCCTCCTTCCCGGGGGTCGCGGTGCCGTCCAAGGCCGTGTTCCTGGCCGAGAACCATCACTTTGTGTTCGTGCGCACGGCGCAGAACCGCTTTGAGCGCAAGCAGATCAAGCTGGGCGCGTCGCTGCCCGGCGTGGCCGAGGCGGTGGAAGGGCTCAAGGATGGCGACGTGGTGGTGACCGACGGCAACCTGTACCTGCAGGACATCCTGCGAGACGCCACCGCGGTCAACGCGGCGCGCGCCAGCGAAGCCAGCAGCGCCAGCGCGAAGCAGTGAGGAAGACCGCCACATGATTTCGCGCATCGTTCATTTTGCCCTGCACCAGAAGCTGTTCGTCTGGCTCGGCCTTGCCATCTTCATCGGGGGTGGCCTTGCGGCCTTCAAGAACCTGCCGATCGAAGCCTTCCCGGATGTCTCCGACATCCAGGTCAACGTCATTACGCTTTACCCGGGCCGCGCCGCCGAGGAAGTCGAGCGCCAGGTCACGATCCCGATCGAGACCGCGCTGGCCGGCACGCCGAACTCCGTGCGGGTGTTCTCGCACACCCAGTTCGGCCTGTCCTTCCTGATGGTCACCTTCAATGACAAGGCCACCGACGTGGTGGCCCGCCAGCAGGTGATCGAGCGCCTGCGCGGGGTGGACCTGCCCGACGGCGTGCAGCCGGAGCTGGCGCCGCTGTCCACCGCCATCGGCGAGATCTTTCGCTTTCGCCTGACCGGCAAGGGCTACAGCGCGCAGGAACTGCGCACGCTGCAGGACTGGGTGGTGGAGAAGAACCTGCGCCAGGTCCCGGGCGTGGCCGATCTTGTCACCATTGGCGGCACCATCAAGCAGTACGAGGTGAACCCCAACCTGGCGAAGATGCGCGACGCCAAGATCTCACTCGCGCAACTCTTTACCGCCCTGCAACGCGCCAACTCCAACGCCGGCGGCGGCGCCGTGGCCAACGGGCGCCAGCAATTCCTGCTGCGCTCGCTGGGCAGCTTCCGTACCTCGGCCGACATCGCCGATGTGGTGGTGTCGGAAGTCAATGGCACGCCGATCCTGGTCAAGGACATTGCCGAGATCAGGACCGGTTCCGCCCCGCCCCAAGGCCTGATGGGCCAGGACGACGAGGACGATATCGTCTCGGGCATCGTGGTGATGCGCAAGGGCGAGAACCCCTCGCTGGTGCTCGAAGCGCTCAAGAAGAAGATCGACCTGCTGGACAACTCGATCCTGCCCAAGGGCGTGAAGATCGTGCCCTACTACGACCGCTCCACGCTGATCGACAAGACCCTGCACACGGTGTTCGGCAACCTGGTCGAGGGCGCGCTGCTGGTGATGGCCGTGCTGTACCTGTTCCTGGCCAATGTGCGCGCCGCGGCCATCGTGGCGATCGTGATTCCGCTGGCGCTGCTGTCCACGTTCATCGGCCTGACCTGGGTGGGCATTCCCGCCAACCTGCTGTCGCTTGGCGCGATGGACTTCGGCATCATCGTGGACGGCGCGGTGATCGTGGTGGAGAACATCTTCAAGCGGCTGGGCGAGCTGAAAGAAGCCCAGATCAAGGACAGCCGCGCGCGCATGCACGCCATCCTGCAGGCCACCACCGAAGTGGGCCGCCCGACCGTGTTCTCGATGATCATCATCATCGCCGCGCACATCCCGATCTTTACGCTGCAACGCCACGAGGGCAAGATCTTCGCGCCCATGGCCTACACCGTGACGGGTGCGCTGGTCGGCTCGCTGATCATCTCGCTGACGCTGGTGCCGCTGCTGTGCCACCTGCTGCTGACCAAGAATATTGCGCATGAAGACAACTTCATGGTGCGCCATAGCAAGCGCCTCTACGAGCCGATGCTGGCCTGGGCGCTGGACCACAAGCGCACCGTGGTGGGCATCGCCGTTGGCCTGCTGGTGGCAACGGTTGGCGTCGGCAAGTTCCTCGGCAGCGAGTTCCTGCCGGAGCTGGACGAAGGCTCGATGTGGGTCAGCTTCGACCTGCCGGCGTCGGTGTCCATCGACGAAGCGCGCGACCAGGCCCGCCGCCTGCGTGGCGTGATTCGCAAGACGCCCGAGGTCAATACCACCATCTCCAAGGTAGGCCGCCCGGACGACGGCACCGATCCCAAGCTGATCAACACCGTTGAAATCCTGGTCGACCTGAAGAACGACAAGCAATGGCGCGCAGGCTACGACAAGCGCAAGATCATCAACGAGATCAACGCCAACCTGCGCCAGCTGCCCGGCATCGAGCCTAATTTCTCGCAGCCGGTGCGCGACAACATTCTTGAGAGCATCTCCCAGATCAAGGGCCAGATCGTGATCAAGGTGCAGAGCGACAGCTTGCAGCAGAACAAGCGCGTGGCCGACCAGATCCTCGCCAACGTGCAATCGGTCCAGGGCGTGATGCGCGCCTTTATCGACCGCGACGGCGAACTGCCGCAGTACGTGCTGGACTTCGACCGCGCCCAGGCTGCCCGCTACGGCATCAACGTGGGAGACGTGCAGGACCTGATGGAGACCGCGCTGGCCGGCAAGGCAGCCACCGAGCTGTGGGAAGGCGAAAAGCACTTCAGCGTGGCGGTGCGCCTCAAGCCGAATGAGCGCCAGCTGCCAAACCTGCCGAATATTTTCCTGCAGACGGCGGACGGCGCGCAGGTGCCGCTGTCGCAGCTGGTGCACTTCCGCGCGGCTTCCGGCGCGATGAACATCAGCCGCGAGAACGGCCAGCGCACCACGTCCATCGGCATCTTCATCCATGACCGCGACATGGGCAGCGTGGTGAAGGACATGCAGGAACTGGTCGCCAAGAACGTCAAGGCCGACGACGTCAAGATCAGCTGGTCGGGCGAGTTCGAGAACCAGGAACGCGCCATGGCGCGGCTGTCGATCGTGGTGCCGCTGTCGGTGCTGGTGATCTTCCTGCTGCTGTTCAATGCCTTCAAGTCGTTCAAGAGCGCGACCCTGATCATCTCGAACATTCCGTTCGCGCTGATCGGCGGCGTGTTCGCGCTGTTCATCACTGGCATTCCGCTGTCGGTGTCGGCTGCGATCGGCTTTATCGCGCTGTTCGGCCAGGCCGTGCTCAATGGCGTGGTGATGGTGACCTACTTCAACCAGCTGCGCGACGAAGGCATGCCCGTGCGCCAGGCCGTGCTGACCGGCTCGATGGACCGCCTGCGCACGGTGCTGATGACCGCGCTGCTGGCCATGCTGGGCCTGTTCCCGATGGCCATCTCGCGCGCCATCGGCTCGGAGACGCAGCGCCCGCTGGCCATCGTCATTATCGGCGGCCTGATCACCGCCACCATGCTCACGCTGATCGTGCTGCCCACGCTGTATGAGTGGATGGTCGGTCGCAACTGGCCGGACGAAGAGAACGGCAATGGCAATGGCAAGGACAACCGCTTGTCGGATTCGCTGCCGGCCTGATCTTCCGGTTGCAGACGGAGCCGGAGCTGCGTTGTCGTGCGCCCTCTCCCGCGTGCGGGAGAGGGCAGGCGCTGGCTACGCCTGTGTGCTGGAGCAAACCACGGGCTTCGCTTCAAGTGGGTCCTAGCTAAGCCACCCCTCTCCCCGGCCCTCTCCCCCTGAGGGGAGAGGGAGAGACAGCCGTCGTCATGGCGTACGGCTTTGGCCTGTTCGGCGGCTTCGGCTAATGCTCCACGTTTGTCCGCAGTCTGAAGCCCGTCACCTTGGTGGCGGGCTTTTTCTATTTCCCTGATTCCCTGATCCGCCCCCCCGGTCCTTTCGTCACAGGTTGCGCTGCGCGCGGCTGCAAATGCGGCGGGTGGCGGCGGCCGGTTCATGCTGTTGCCAGCGCTGGCACAGGGCGCGTACCCAGTCGGGACTGTCCTTGGCCGCATCGTTGAGCCAGTTGGCCACCGAGTCCTGTACATAGGGCGAGGGGTCGGCCTTCAGCGCGTCCAGCAGCGGCAGGGCTTGCGCGGGATGCTTCTTCAGCGCGGTGATATGCGCGCACCATACTCCACGCGGGCGCAGTGCCTCGGTGGCGAAGCGGCGCAGCCACTCGGATGGCGATGCCGTCCAGGCGGCAAGCAGCGCGATGCTGGTGTCCAGGTCCGCAGCGAGATGCGGCCGCACGGCCATCCAGGCCCATTCGCGCACGCCGAAATGCGGGTCGTCGGCCAGCGCCTGGATGGCTGCGAGGCGTTGGCTCAGGTCCAGGCCCGGCCGCATGCCGGCCATGAAGCAGGCCCAGCCGCGCACGGTATCCGATGGATGCGCCTGGCAGCGTGCGATGCCCGCGGCGCCAAGCTGCTCGAAGAGGATGGCGCCGATGCTGGCCATGCGCTTGAGGATGCCGAGCTGGCTGGCGGCTTCGGCTTGCTGCATGGCGGCTGGCGGGAGCTTGGGAAACACGGCGCGCAGCAGCGTGACCTGGTTCAATGCCAGGCATTCGGTGAGCGTGGCGCTTTGCAGTTCGCCACGCTCCAGCGCGGCCAGGATGTCGGCGGGAATGTCCGCCGCCCGGCTCGCGCCTTTGCGTGTTGCCGGCTGGGCTGCTGACTGGGTCATGCCGGTTCTCCCGGCACGCCGTTGCGCTTGGCCATGCCGGCGGAAACCTTGCTTAGCAGGCCGTCGAGCAAAACGCGCTCCTGTGCGGATAAGTCACAGAACAGGCTGGCGATCCAGCGGCCATGCTCGTCGAACACCTTTTTGGCGACCTGCTTGCCCTTGCGGGTGAGCCGGATGGTCAGGGCACGCCGGTCTGTGGTGTCGGCATGGCGCTCGATCAGCGCCTCGCGTTCCAGCCCGTCGAGCAGGCCGGTGATGGTGGCGCGCGTGACGCCGGCCTGCTCGGCGAGCGTATTGGGCGCCAGCCCGTCCTTGGCCGCGTTCAGCAGGAACAACAGCACGAAACGGCCTTCGGACAGGCCATGCGGGGCCAGCAGGGCGGCGCAGTCGCGGTCGATCGCGGACGCCAGCGACAACGCCCGGAAGCACAGCTGGATGCTGTCCAGGTCGGGCAACTGGCGTCGTTCGGCTTCGTTGAGCAGGGCGAGGTACTTCTGTTCGAGTGCTTGCATAGTGGCGCCATATTATATGGCGCCTAACTAGTTGGCAAGCGCGCCACCCGCTGCCTTCATGGCAATCCGGTCGACCAGCAACACGATGACGGCACCGATCGCCGTCGCCGCCACGCGGTCCATCAGCATGCCGCCGTCGGCCGGCCCGCTGGCGCCCATGATCATCACCATCAGCGGGGTCATGACCGCCGAGTAGGCCAGGTAGTTGCGCAGGCGCAGCAGTGGCCGGATGCCGGCCAGCCATCCCGCGTTGAATGCCACCAGCCAGTACGGGAGCTGATGGCCCAGCAGCAAGCTCGCGCCAAGCACGCCGAGGAGGGTGCCGGCCACGCGCTGCGTGGCCTTGACGGCAAAGCCTTCTGGCTGCCGCTGCAGCAGGATCGCCACGGTCAGCGTGATCCATTCGAAGTGATGGCCTGGGAGCAGCCAGCGCAGGATGCCGGCGCAGCCCAGGCCGAGCAACAGCCGCAGCGTGTACTGCCACCCGGCCCACTGCGACAGCGTGCGCCGCCATCGCCGCAGGCGCTGCGCGGTGGTGGGCAACGGCAAGGCGGTGCCCGCTTGCGGCAGCGCTTTGGCTCTCGGCGCGAGGAGCAGGCACAGCAGACAGGTCCAGAGCGCGCCGGCCAGCGTGAGCAGGAGAAAGCCTGCCCGATGCGGCGCGGCGCTTGCCGCGCCTGTGGCAATGATCAGGAACAGGATAAAGCGCGTGGCTGCGATCGCGAGCGGGCGGCTGTAGCCGCCAATGCAGGCCGCCGCACCGGCCAGCAGGACGACGATATCGGTCAGGGCGCCGTGGCCCGCCAGGGCTGCCGCGATGGCCGCAGCAGCCGCAACTGGTGCAAGCAGGGCCGCCAGTGGCCTGATACGGGATTCGTCGCGCGCGTCGATGCCCGAGCCGGCGACCGCCCCGGCGCCGATCGCCAGGCTGCCGAGCGCGGCGGCCCGGCCAAGCGCGATCTGCCCCGTGGCGCCGGCAAGCAGCAGCGGTATGCCCATGCCCAGGGCTGCCGCGAGCATCTCGCGTGGATGCACCTGCGCGCCGGCGGGCCATCGGAAGGCTTTGGCGAGATGGGTCCTTGCGCTCAATGTCCCCTCCCGTGATTGCGGGACTCCGCCGCCAGAAAATCGCGCGGCGCCTGTCCCAGCGCGCGCCGGAACATGGTGGAGAAGGCGCCGGCATTGGCATAGCCGGTTTCGGCCGCCACGTGCGCGAGCGGCTTGCCGCGGCTCATCAGGTCCACGGCGTGCGCCAGCCGCAATTGCTGGCGCCAGGCGGCAAAGCTGGTGCGCAGCTCGGTGCGGAACAGCCGCGCCAGGGTGCGCTCGCTGGCGCCCGTCAGTTCGGCCCATTGCGCCAGGCTCAGCGCCGACCCTGGCTGCTCCATCAAGGCATCGCACAAGGCTTTGAGGCGGCGGTCGGTGGGCAAGGCCAGCCCCGGCCAAAGCGTGGGCGCGGTGCGCAACTCTTCGAGCAGCAGGGCCGCGCTTAGCTGGCGCCGTGGCGCGGACAAGCTGGCCGCGTCGGTCAGCGCCACCATCAGGTTGCGCATCAACGCCGACACTTCCACGACCACGCAGGCGGTGAGCGACAGCGGCGCCGCCTGTGGCAGCACATAGCAGGCATGCAGCGCTGCGTCGCCCAGCGTGACCACCTCGTGTTCCACATCCGGCGGAATCCACACCGCGCGCATGGTCGGCACCACCCAGGTGGTGCCTGCCGCGGTCACCCGCATGCTGCCGCGCAGGGGGCACGAGATCTGTCCCCACGCATGCCGATGGCGACGAATGATGGCATTGGGCGGCGGCTGGCGCAGATGCACGATGACCGGCTGCTCGGCGGTGGGCTGGGTCAGCGTGACGGGCTGGTAGGTGGTGCGTGGCATCTGGCTCGGCGCGGCTTTGGCGCAGGGTTTCGGATGTGGCTGGGATTCGTAAGAAATTGCCCGAGAAGTGTAACCCGGCCAGATTGGCGCGTCCTACGATGGCGCACATCGCATGGCACCACGGAGCTCCCTCACATGAGCAATACCAGTCAGCCCGGCTTGCCGCCCCAGGCCAGCCTTCCCGGCAATCCCGCCGCTTCCAAGGCGCCACCCGCCGCAGGCCCCGCGCCCGCGGGCAAGCTGTCGGACAGCGCGCGCGCCGCCATCGTCATCGCCCTGTGCGTAGCGGCGGTATGGCTGGTGGGCCGCGCCACCGGCGCGCCCGGTGGCCTGGTGCTGGCGGCGGCGCTGGTGGCGTCCACCGTGTGCTGCTGGGCGCTGGGCGTGCTGCCCGAGCCGGCTACGACGTTGCTGTTCTTCCTGTGCGCTGTCGTGCTGCACGTGGCGCCGGCCCCCGTGGTGTTCTCGGGCTTTGCTTCCACCGCGTGGTGGCTCATGTTCGGCGGCGCGGTAACCGGTGTGGCCTTGCGCCAGACCGGGCTGGCGCAGCGCCTGGCGGCCATCATCTTCCGGGGCCGGGTGGGCAGCTATCGCCAGGTGATCGGCACCGTGGCGGTGAGCGCCGTGGGGCTGGCATTCCTGATGCCATCGACCACCGGGCGCGTGCTGCTGCTGATGCCGATCGTGCTGGCGCTGGCCGACCGGCTTGGCTTTGCACCGGGGTCCAACGGCCGCATCGGCATGGTGCTGACCGTGGCAGCCGCCAGCTATATGCCGCCCACCACCATCCTGCCGGCCAACATCCCCAACAGCGTGTTGCTCGGCGCGGCCAGCTCCCTGTACGGCGTCAACCTGAGCTATGGCAGTTATCTCCTGCTGCATTTCCCCATCCTCGGCTTGCTCAAGACCGTGATGCTGGTCTGGCTGGTCTGCCGGCTGTTCCCCGAGCGCGGGCCGATCGCGGCACTCCCGCGCGAGCAAGCGAGCGCGCCGAGCCGGCAGGAAAAGCTGCTGGCGGTGATCCTGGTGCTGGCCGTGGCCGGGTTTGCCACCGACACGCTGCATGGCGTCTCGCCGGCCTGGATCTCGCTGGCGGCATGCATCGTCTGCCTGTTGCCGGGCGTGGGCCTGGTTTCCTCGCGCACGCTGGCCGAGCAGGTGCACCTCACGCCCCTGATCTATGTGGCCGGCTTTCTCGGCCTGGGCGCCGTGGTGGAATCCACGGGGCTGGGGACCGCTATCAGCACGGCACTGCTGCGCTGGCTGCCCCTTTCGCCGGGGCATACCGCCGCCAATGTGGCCGCGCTTGGCGCGGTCGGGGCGAGCCTGGGGCTCATGACGACGCTGCCCGGATTGCCGGCCGTGCTGACACCGCTGGCCAAACAGCTGGCGCAGGCCACGGGTTTGTCGCTCGAAGCCGTGCTGATGCTGCAGGTTCCCGTGTTCTCCACGGTGTTCTTCCCTTACCAGTCGCCACCCATCGTGATCGCCATGCAGCTCGGTGGCGTGGGGCTGCGCGACGGAACGCGCATGTGCCTGGCGCTGGCCGCGCTGACCTTGCTGGTGCTGCTGCCGCTGGATTACTTCTGGTGGCGCCTGCTGGGCTACCTGCCTTGAGCGCGCCGCCAGCAAGCTTGCGCTAACTGAGGCATGATCTCGGCCTTCGACCTCTGGTTAACCCCAGCCCCGGGTGGGCTGGCATGCGGGTAAGCCGGGCTCCACTGTAGAAGGCAATCATGACGACAAGAGCGCACTGCGCGCCGCAAGCGCAAGCCAGCCCCGTGGGCGGCGCAAGCTGGATGACCCTGCTGCTGGCCACCGCCTGCGGCCTGATCGTGGCCAACCTGTATTACGCGCAGCCGTTGATCGGCCCGATCGGTCACGCGCTGGGGCTGTCGCCGCAGGCGGCGGGCCTGATCGTGACCCTGATCCAGGCCGGTTATGGCGCGGGCCTGCTGCTGATCGTGCCGCTGGGCGACATCATCGAGAACCGCCGGCTGATCTGCAGCCTGCTGGCCGCGAGCGCCTTCGCACTGGCTGGCGCGGCGCTGGCCGGCCATGCCGGTGTGTTCCTGCTGTCGGCCGTCTGCATCGGGCTGAGCTCCGTGGCGGCGCAGGTCCTGGTGCCGTTTGCCGCGCACCTGGCGCCTGAGCATGCGCGTGGCCGTGTCGTCGGCAATGTCATGAGCGGCCTGATGCTGGGCATCATGCTGGCCCGCCCGGCCGCCAGCCTGGTCACCGACCTGTGGGGCTGGCATGTCATTTTCGCGGGCTCGGCCGTGGGCATGGCCTTGCTCGCCGCGGTGCTCATGCGGCTGCTCCCGGATCGCCGCCCGGCGCCCGCGGTGCGCTATGGCGCGCTGCTGGTGTCCATGTGGCAGTTGCTGTGCTCGCAGCCCGTGCTGCGCCGGCGTGCGGCCTACCAGGCATGCATGTTTGGGGCGTTCAGCCTGTTCTGGACCGCCGTGCCCCTGTGGCTCGCCGGCCCCGAGTTCGGCCTGAGCCAGAAGGGCATCGCCCTGTTCGCCCTGGCTGGCGTGGCGGGAGCGGTGGCCGCGCCCATCGCAGGGCGCCAGGCCGATCGCGGCCGTGGCCGGGGCATGACCATGCTCGCCATGTTGCTCGCGGCCGGCGCCTTTGTGCTGGGCCAGGCCGGCACGCCCGGCTCGCCCGTAGCCCTGGCGGCGCTGACGATTGCCGCCATCGTGCTGGATTTTGGCGTGGCGGCCAGCCTGGTCGTGGGCCAGCGCGCCATCTTTGCGCTGGGCGCCGCCTATCGCAGCCGCCTGAACGGACTGTTCATGGCGATCTTCTTCACCGGCGGCGCCGTGGCCTCGGCCGTGGGCGCGTGGGCCTTTGCCCACGGCGGCTGGACGCTCACCAGCTGGATCGGCTTTGGCCTGCCGGCCATGGCGGGCCTGTACTTCGCGACGGAGCCACGGCTCGCAGGCGCGCCGCCGCGCTGATCCCGCATCGCCGGGGCCAGGGCGCGTGTCCAGCGCCCCTTATCCAGGCCGCGACCTGAACTATTGAAGCTCCTGTGCTCCCGCCCATGCTTTTTTTTGCGTCCCAGGGGAAATGACTGTATTTCCTGTCAACCGGACGTATTACTATTCGTTACGAAATATTACGGGGCGGAAACACTTGGCCCGGTGGCCCCCCACGCTGCCAGCCGCGCGCCGTGATTCAGGCTACGCCTGGCCGTCTACCCCGCCACTGCCATGGCGGGCGCGGCGGTTTTGAATCGTTAGCGCAGCAACATAAGACCGGGTACCGGCTTGCTGCATTGGGAACAGGGGAGCGTCAAGTGGTGCAAGGACCAATCTCGAGCCTTCAATGGCTGTCGGGGCTGAATGCCAAGGGATTTTTTTACGATCTCGGGCCTTTTTTCTATTTTCGCTATCTGGCGGCGCTCACTGCGTTGTCGGCGTTTTGCCACCCGCCGGGCGGCAAGAAGTGGGTTCTCAGGCGTTTCAAGCTGATCTGCCGGTCCGCATTCCGCTTTGCCGCGGTGCGCAGCTGGTTGCAGGCGGTCGACTCCTGCGCGCTGATGCGGCGCGTGGCCATGGCCAAGCCTTCTCTGCTCGAGCGCCCGTATCGCCCGCTTGGCGCATTTGGGCTGAGCTTTCGCGAGCGCATGCGCACGGTGCTGGATCACTACCGTGCGATGAGCACGCTGGTGCCGCTGGCGCTGAGTGAGCGCGTCTATGTGGGTGGCGGGCTCGAATGGGCGATGGGCGACGGCCGCTACAGGCTGCGCCTGGCGGATTCCGGGCCGAACCCCAAGGAAGGCGAACTGGCCTTTTACTGGCTGGATACGGCCAGTGGCGTGTGCCTGAGCCAGCTCAGCTTCTACCTGGCGCAGCGCAAGGACGGCACGGAGATCTTCGTCGGGGGCCTGCAAGGCCCCATGGGCGAGAGCAGCCGCGACCTGATCCGCGAGTCCACCAAGGCATGCGAAGGCCTGCGGCCCAAGGACGCGGTCATGGAAGCGCTGCTCGGCTTTGCCGCCGCGCTCGGGGTGCAGCGCATCGTGGGCGTCAGCAAGAAGAATCACGTGGGCCGCCAACGCCATACCCCGCGCGAGATCCGCTGCGATTACGAGGGCTTCTGGATGGAGTCCGCGGGCCAGCCAATGCCTTGCGGCAATGTCGAGGTGCCGGTCAACCAGCCGCGCCGCGATGTGATGGCGCTGCCGTCCAAGAAGCGCTCCGCGTACCGGCGCAAGCTGGCCCAGGTAGAGGCCATCCACGCGGCCGTGCATGGCTGGTTCGCGGCGCCCGCCGTGCCGCAGGCAACCACCCCGGCGCCCACCCTGACGCAGGTCATTGCGCCGGGCAGCGCGGAGCCGCTTGCAGCCTGAGGCGGCGCGGCGACAAGCCGCGATGGACGCACAGAAAAGCGCGGGCTTCGGCCTGCGTTTTTTTTGCGCCAGTGACGGGGCTGCAGTAAACCCTAGTAGTCTAGGTTTGTAGACCTTATTAAAGTAAGTCATTTCCGCAGGCCACTTCCGTAAGCCACTTCCAGCCGGCGATAACACGCTGGCGCCCCTGGCTTTCGCAGTCGCTGCGTTGCTCCCGCCATTGATGCCGAATCCAGCTTTCACCGCCTTGCCTGCCTCCAGCGACCTCTTGTCCCGCAGCCGCCAGCCGGTCTACCTCCAGCTCGCCACGATCTTCCGCCGCCATATCGAGAGTGGCGAATGGCGCCAAGGCGAGCGCATTCCGTCGCTCGAGCAGCTTTGCCGCGAGTTCGGCGTGGCGCGCATGACCATGCATCACGCGCTTTCCCTGCTTGACGAAGAAGGCCTGCTGACCCGCGAGCGCGGGCGCGGGACGTTCGTCAAGGCAAGCTGCCGCGAGCGCCGCGCCATGAGGCTGCCGGTGAGCTGGGACCAGGTGGTGGCCGTCGGCGAGCAGCTCGACACCGAGGCGCTGTCCGAGTCCGACGGCACCGTCACCCTGCCGGACGAACTGGGCATGCCCTGCGCCGCCGCGCGCGCGCCGGGCTATCACTTCCTGCGCCGCCTGCACCGGATCGAGCAGCGCCCGTTCGCGCTGGGTGAGGTCTTTATCGAGGCCAGCGTGTTTGCCCGGGAGCCGGAAGCGTTCCGCCACGGCGCCTCGGTGCCGGTGCTCGACCGTTTCCCCCAGCTGAAGGTCACCGCCGCCAGGCAGCGCCTGTCGATCATTGCGGCGGGCGCGGAATCGGCCGCCAGGCTGGCCTTGCCCGTTGGCGCGCCGGTGGCCGAGCTGCGGCGCTATGCGTGCGTAGACGGCGTGATCGTCTACTACGCGCGCATCGAATTCCCGAGCGAGTTCGTCTGCCTGGATTTCGACCTGCTCGCGACCGGCGCGGGCGCCGCCCCCGTTTATGCCCCACCGCGCCCGGCTGCCACGCCAGGGGCGCAGTCCTGACGCTTGTCCACCAATCCATTCCCCATTCCCCAATCCGCCAACTGGAAATGAACGAGATGCCGAATACCGACCGCAACCAAGGTAGCCATGCAACCCAGGGCAACAACGGGCAGAGCGAGATGAACGGCGCCGAGAGCCTGGTCAAGACGCTGCTGGCTTGCGGCGTGGACACCTGCTTTGCCAACCCCGGCACCAGCGAAATGCACTTCGTGGCCGCGCTCGACCGCATTCCCGGCATGCGTTGCGTGCTCGGCCTGTTCGAGGGTGTGGTGACCGGCGCGGCCGATGGCTACGCGCGTATGGCCGACAAGCCGGCCGCCACGCTGCTGCACTGCGGCCCGGGCCTGGCCAATGGCCTGGCCAACCTGCATAACGCGCGCCGCGCGCAGACGCCGGTGATCAACATCGTGGGCGACCAGGCCACCTACCACCGTCCGTTCGACGCACCGCTGACGGCCGATACCGAAGGCTGGGCGCGCCCCGTCTCGGTCTGGACCCGCACCGCCACGGATGCCGCATCGGTTGGCGCCGATGCCGCCACGGCCGTGCAGGCCGCGTGCGCCGCCCCCGGCGGGGTCGCCAGCCTGATCCTGCCCTCGGATGTCTGCTGGGATGCCGGCGGCAAGGTAGGCGCGCCGCTGGCGCCGCTGCCGGTGCCCAAGGTCTCGCCCGACGCTGTCCAGCAAGCTGCACGCCTGCTGCGCTCGGGCCAGCCCACGCTGATCGTGCTGGCCGGCACCGCGCTGCGCGAGGCGCCGCTGGCCGATGCGCACCGCATCGCCGCCGCCACCGGTGCGCGCCTGATCACGCCGATGTCCAACGCCCGCGTGTCGCGCGGGCGCGGCCGTTTCAACGTGGATCGGGTGCCCTATTCCGGCGACGTGGCGCGTGACAAGCTGGCGGGCATCCGCAATGTCATCCTGGTCGGCGCGCCGCCGCCGGTGACGTTCTTCGCCTACCCGGGCAAGTCGCCGCGCCCGTATCCGGAAGACGCTGAGATCCATGTGCTGGCGCGCCCGGAACAGGATCTGGCCGAAGCCCTGGCGCGTCTTGCCGACGAGCTTGGCGCCCCCTCGGTGCCGGTGCCGGCTTCGGTTGCGCCGCGTGGGATCGCCAAGGGTGCGGTGACCTCCGAGGCGGTCGCGCAAACGCTGACGGCGCTGCTGCCGGAGCAGGCCATCGTGGTGGAAGAGAGCGTGAGCTTTGGGCGTGCGTTTTATCCGGGGACCGTGCATGCCGCGCCGCATGACTGGCTGCAACTGACTGGCGGTGCTATTGGCGATGGGCTGCCGCTGGCGACTGGCGCCGCGGTCGCTGCGCCGGGGCGCCGGGTGGTTGCGTTGCAGGCCGATGGCTCGGGGATGTACACGCTGCAATCGCTGTGGACGATGGCGCGCGAGAAGCTTGACGTTACCGTGGTGATTCTGGCTAACCGCAAGTACGCGATTTTGCTGGGTGAGCTGGCTGGGGTCGGGGCCAATCCGGGCAAGACTGCGCTGGATATGCTGGATATCGGCAATCCGGATCTGAACTGGGTGCAGTTGGCTAATGGGATGGGGGTGGAGGCTGCGCGGGCTGAGGATATGGAGCGGTTTGCTGAGTTGTTTGGTATGGCTAATGGTCGGCGGGGGCCGTTTGTTATTGAGTTGGTGATTTGAGGTAGGTGGGGGTCGAAGGGCAGATGCAACTGCAACTGCAACTGCAACTGCAACTGCCTAACTTCAACGTCAAAAGCTTAAGGTCAAAGGCAGTTTCACCACCCCTGCGGGGCGGCGACCTACTTTCTTGTCTCGCTCGCCAAGAAAGTAGGCAAAGAAGGCGACCCGGATGCGGCGAAAGACTCCTCGTCGTCGGGCGAAAAGAGCGGCCGGGACCCAAACTCACATCGCCTTAGGGCGATGCTCAGACATGGGTCCCTCTTTTCCGCTCTTTTCGCCCGACGACGAGGCGCCGCATAACGGGGGGGTTAAACCTTCACGGCTCGCTTCGTATCGCGTGTGGGAGAGGGCGGGCGCTCGCTGAATCGCGCTGCGCGCATAGGCCCGGGCCGGGCTTTACGCTGCCATCACCTCGCCATACCGCTGCACATGGAAATCGCTGTCGCCCAGCAACGGGTCGATCATCGTCAGCCGCTTGAAATAGTCCCCAACCTCCAGTTCGTCTGTCATTCCCATGCCGCCGTGCAGTTGCACGGCTTGCTGGCCGACGAGGCGGCCGGCCTTGGCGACCGTGACCTTGGCGGCGCTGAGCATGCGGCGGCGTTGGGCGGGATCGGCTTCGTCCAGCGCCTGGGCTGCCACGTAGGCCATCGACAACGCTAGTTCCTTTTGTACGAGCATGTCGGCCATGCGGTGCTGCAGCGCCTGGAACACGGCTAGCGGCTTGCCGAACTGCTGCCGCGTGCGCAGGTACTCGGCGGTGATCTCGATCAGTTTTTCCATGGCGCCGGCGGCTTCGGCGCATAGCGCGGCAATGCCGTGGTCGATGCCGTGGAGCAGGGCGGGGAGGCCGTCGGCTGCGTTACCGATCATGGCGCTGGCGTCCACGGTGACGTTCTGCAGGGCGAGGTCGGCGGCGCGCAGGCTGTCCATGGTGGGATAGCCGCGCACGGTGAGGCCGGCGGCGTTGCCGGGTACCAGGAACAGGGCCAGCTCGTTGCTGCCGCAGACGCGTGCGGTGAGCAGGAAGGCGTCGGCGGCTTCGCCGTGCCAGGCCAGGCTCTTGTTGCCGTTAAGGACGTAGCCGTCGCCCTTGCGCTCGGCGCTGGCGCGCGCGGTCTCGGGGCGGTAGCGCGTGGTGGGTTCCAGGTAGGCGAGGGTGACCACCCGTTCGCCGGCGGCGATGGCGGGCAGCCAATCGTTTTTCTGGGCGGCGCTGCCGTAGGCGCTGAGCACGGCGGTGGCCATCACCGCGGTGGGCGTGACCGGTTCCAGCACCAGGCCACGGCCCAGTTCGCGCTGCACCACCAGCTGGCTGGCGGCGCTTTCGCCGAAGCCGCCGTATTCGCCGGGCACGGTCAGGCCGAGCACGCCCATTTCGGCTAGCTGTGCCCAGGTGGCGCGGTTGAGGCTGCCGCCGCCGCGGGCGCTCTTGCGGCGCTTATCGAAGGTGTATTCGGTATCGATGAAGCGGCGCAGGCTGTCCGCCAGCATCTGTTGTTCTTCGCTGTAGTTGAAGTCCATGACTGTGCTTGTTCCGTCTGTGCTCTCAGAAACCGAGGATCATCTTGGAGATGATGTTCTTCTGTACTTCGGTAGTGCCGCCGTAGATCGATGTCTTGCGCATGTCGAAGTATGTGGACGCGGCGGGCGCGGCCCAGGCCGGGGCGTGCGGCGGTGCGTCGGCGGGCGGCGTTTCGCCGGCTTCGAGCCAGCGCGGGGAGTATGGCCAGGCATTGGGGCCGGCCACTTCCATCTGCAGCATGGCGAGGTCCTGCTGGATCTCGGAGCCACGGATCTTGACGATGGAGGCTTCCGGGCCGGGGCCGCGGCCGGCGTCTTGCGTGGCTACGCGCAGCAGCAGCATTTCCAGCGCCATGATGTCCATCTCGATGCGCGCGATCTTGTCGCGCATGCGCACGTCGTCGATCAGCGGGCGGCCTGCGCCGTCGGTGGCTTGCGCGGCGTAGTGCTTGAGCTGGCGCAGCTCGCGGTTGCAGTGGCCGATGCCGGCAATGCCGGTGCGCTCGTGGCCGAGCAGGTACTTGGCATAGGTCCAGCCGCGGTTTTCTTCCCCCAGCAAGTTGCCCGCCGGCACTTCCACATCCTCGAACCACACTTCGTTGACGTCGTGCCCGCCGTCCAGCGTGACGATGGGGCGCACGGTCACGCCGGGCGTCTTCATGTCGATCAGCAGCATCGAGATGCCTTCCTGCGGCTTGGACTCGCTGTCGGTGCGCACCAGGCAGAAGATCCAGTCGGCGAAGTGCGCCATCGTCGTCCAGGTCTTCTGGCCGTTGACGATATAGCGGTCACCCTGGCGCACGGCGCGCGTCTTGAGCGAGGCCAGGTCGGAGCCCGAGCCGGGCTCGGAGTAGCCCTGGCACCAGAAATCCTCCACCGTGGGGATGCGCGGCAGGAAGCGTTCCTTGTGCTCCTGGCTGGCGTACTTCATCAGCACCGGGCCGATCATGGTCAGGCCGAAGGGCAGCAGGCGCGGCGCGCCCGCACGGAATGCCTCGATCTCGAAAATCAGGCGCTGCAGCGCGTTCCAGCCTGTGCCGCCCCATTCCTTGGGCCAGGTCGGCGCACCCCAGCCGCGCGCGTGCAGGATACGGTGCCAGCGCACATAGTCATCCTTCTCGACGCGCCGGTGAGCCAGCACCTTGTCGCGGATATCCGCGGGCAGGCTGGCCTGCACGAAACTCCGAACTTCTTCGCGGAACGCTTGTTCCGCCGCGCTGAAACGCAGGTCCATCTGTTTGTCCCCTCGGTTGGGAAGGCGGGCCGCCACCGGCCGCCGTCTTGAGTCGTTGCCGGGATTTTATGGGTGGCAGGGCATTCGGTTCTTCCGCAATGGCAAAGCCGTCCTTCCGCGCTTGCGAACCGATGGGCGGCACCAGCCAGCCACCTGCAAGCGCACGTGCCAAGCAGAACACGGCCTTAGCCAAATCCAAATGGCATGCGGCTGGCGCCTGCCGCACACTGGCGCAGTGCCGTCGCAGCACAAAAACAATTCACGCCGAGGAGACAGGCGATGCACCGCTGGACCATACGTTGCACCCGATGGCTTGCCCTATGCGGCTGGCTGGCGGCCACGGCGAGCGCATTCGCCGCTTATCCGGACAAGCCCGTGCGGCTGGTGGTGCCCTTCCCGCCGGGCGGCGCTACCGACCTGCTCGCGCGTGAAATCAGCCACGCACTTTCCGTGCGGCTCGGCCAGTCGGTAGTGATCGAGAACCGGCCCGGCGCGGGCGGCAACATCGCCGCCGTGGCGGTGGCGCGCGCGCCGGCCGATGGCTATACCTTGCTGTTCGGCACCTTCGGCTCGCTGGCCGTCAACAAGAGCCTGTACGACAAGCCGGGCTACGACCCGCTCAAGGATTTCGCGCCGGTGGCCTCCGTGGCCTACCTGCCCAATGTGCTGGTGGTCCATCCCTCCGTTCCGGCCCGTAACGTGGCCGAGCTGCTGGCGCTTGCGCGGCGCGAGCCCGGCAAGCTGACCTACGGCTCCTTTGGCAACGGCTCGTCGTCGCACCTGGCCGGCGAGCTCTTCACCCACATGGCGGGCGTACGCATCGACCACGTGCCATACAAGGGCAGCGCCCCGGCCATGACGGACCTGATCGGCGGGCGCCTGACCATGATGTTCGACAGCATCTCCACCGCTTTGCCGTACGTGCGGGATGGCCGCGTGCGCGCGCTGGCGGTGACCACTGCCAAGCCGTCCGAGCAGTTGCCCGGCGTGCCGACGCTGGCCGCTGCCGGTGTGCCTGGCTATGAACTCACCGCGTGGTTTGGCGTAGTGGCGCCGGCCAATACCCCAGCCGCCATTGTCGATCGCCTCAACGCCGAGATCGTGGCATCGCTCGCGCAGCCCGAGCTGGCGGCGCGGCTGGCAAGCCAGGGCACGGTGCCCTTTCCTTCGACGCCGGCGCAGTTCGGCACCTATATGCGCACCCAGTACCAGAAGTGGGACGGCCTGATCAAGTCAGCGAACATCCATCTGGATCAGTGAGTTCGCCATTCCCAGCGACTCCCAGCCATTCCCAGCCGTTGCAACAGGCAGTCCGGTTCCAACCTAATCATCGCTTGCATCATGTCCTCTTTCCGCCCCGAGTTCATCCACGACATCCCCCGGCACTGGGCCGAGCAATCGCCCCAGGCGCCTTGCCTGCATGAGGCCAGCGGGGTGCTTAGCTACGGCACGCTGTGGCAGCGCATCACCGCCACTCGCGACTGGCTTGCCGCGCAGGGCGTGGGGCAGGGCGACCGCGTGATGGTGGTGGGCGAGAACTGCGCCGAGATGGTGGTGATGCTGTTCGCCTGCAGTGCGCTGCACGCGTGGCCGATCCAGGTCAATGCGCGGCTCTCGCCGCGCGAGATCGATGGCATCCGCGCGCATGCGGAGCCGCTTTTGACGTTCTTCACCAGCCATGTCTCTGACGTAGCCGCGGCGCATGCCAGGCGGCTCGGCGCACAGCCCACCGATTGCGTGGCGCTCGATCCTGGCCTCGCCAGCCTGCGTGCCTCGGAGGCGCCGCCGCGCGTGAGCGCTGCCCAGGCGCGGGACGTGGCCACGCTGATCTACACTTCCGGCACCACCGGCGCGCCCAAGGGCGTGATGGTGCCACACGCCGGCCTGACCATCTTCGCGCGGATCTCGGCCACTTCGCGCCATCTCGGTCCCAGCGACATCGCCTACGGCGCGCTGCCGCTGTCGCATATCTTTGGCATCGCCACCGTGCTGATGGCCACGCTGTACGCGGGCGCCAGCCTGGTGATGCGGCCGCGCTTCGATGCGGCGGACGTCTTCGCCGCGCTGGAGTCCCCCGGTGTCACCATGCTGCAAGGCGTGCCCACCATGTTCACGCGCATCATGGCGGTGGCGCGGGCGTCGTCGCTGGAGAGCGGCGCGGCTGCGTTTCCCCGCCTGCGTTATCTCTATACCGGTGGCGCGCCGCTGGACCCGACCCTCAAGCGCGACACCGAGGCATGGTTCGGCCAGCCACTGCATCACGGCTACGGCATCACCGAATACGCTGGTTCGCTGTTCATCACCCGCATGGATGCGCCGCGCGCCGATTGCTCCGCCGGCTACATCGTCGAAGGCGTGGAGATCAACATCACCAGCGAACAGGGCGAGCCGATGCCCGCGGGCGAACGCGGCCAGATCCGCGTGCGCGGTCCCGGCGTGATGCGCGGCTATTTCCGCAACGCGGAGCAGACCGCCGAGGCGCTGCTGCCGGGCGGCTGGCTCAACACGGGCGATCTCGGCTTTCTCGGTGAAGACGGCGCACTGTTTATCGTGGGCCGCTCCAAGGACCTGATCATCCGCTCCGGTTTCAACGTCTACCCGATCGAGGTGGAATCCGTCATCAACGCCTTCCCCGGCGTGCGCCAGTCCGCCGTGGTCGGGCGCGCAGCCACCGATGGCAACGAAGAAGTCGTGGCCTTTATCGAAACGCAGCCGGGCGCGCAGCTGGACACCGCCGCCCTGGAGGCCTACCTGCGGGACAGCCTGGCGCCGTACAAGCGGCCCGCGCAGATCCGCGTGATCGAGACCATTCCCACCACCGCCAGCGGCAAGCTCCTGAAGCAGCCGCTGCGCGCCATGCTGGACGGCACAGCCGTAGCGGCATGACCCCCGGCGGCGGCCGGTTCGATGAACTCGCCGCCGCCAGCGCTTCGCCGCGGGCCGAAGCGTTCTCGCAGCCAGCGCCCCCGCACGCCGGGGCACTGGCAAGACGCACAATAAGGAGGAGACTGATGAAACGATGGATGATGGCTGGCATGCTGCTGGCCTTGGTGCAAGGCACCGCAATGGCGGACAGCTATCCGGCGCGCCCGGTGAAGCTGATTGTGGGCTACGCCCCGGGCGGCCCGGTCGATACCGCCGCGCGCATCTACGCCGACTTCCTGGGCCGCGCGCTCAAGCAGCCGGTGGTGGTGGACAACCGCGCCGGCGCCAGCGGCGCCATTGCCGCGGACCTGACGGCAAAGGCAACGCCGGACGGCTACACGCTGTACTTCGTGGCCAGCCCCACCATGACCATGACGCCGCTGATCCAGAAGTCGGTGAACTTCAATCCCACCAAGGATTTCACCTACATCGGCCTGATCAACGATTACACCAACGTGCTGCTGATCAACAAGGATTTCCCCGCCAAGGATGTCACCGAGCTGGTCGACTACGCGCGCAAGCATCCGGAAGGCGTCAGCTTCGGCTCGGCCGGCGTGGGCGCGTCCAACCACTTGTCCGCCGAGCTGCTCGCGCAGATGGGCGGGGTCAAGATGCTGCACGTGCCGTACAAGGGCAACTCGCCGGCGATGGCCGATGTGATCGGTGGCAAGGTGACCTTCATGTTCGACATCACCGGCACCGCCATCGGCCATATCCAGGGGGGCAAGGTGCGCGCGCTGGCCGTGACGTCGAAGACACGCAACGCGGCGCTGCCGACCGTGCCGACCATGATCGAGTCCGGCATGAAGAACTATGACCTGACCGGCTGGTACGCGCTGATCGGCCCGCAGAAACTGCCCGCCGATGTGGTGGACAAGCTGGTCAAGGCGCAGAAGTCGATCGGCGACGACCCTGCCTTCAAGCAGCGCATGACGCAGGGCGGCTATGACCTCGATATCACCGGGCCCAAGCCGCTGGCTGATCGTATCCAGCGCGAGCTGAAGCTGTGGGCTGGGGTGGTGAAGACGGCGAATATCCAGGTGGATTGAGGCCGGATGGCTCCCCTCACCAACTTGTGGGAGAGGGGAGCGTGGCTTCAGGTTCTTTCTGGTGATTCGGATTTTCGTGTGTACTGCATGCGGGTGCAGGGTCAATCCGGCTTGATGCCCAGCCGCTCCACCAGCGCCTTCTCCTGCGCGATCTGCTGCTGGGCAAAGCGGGTGTAGCCGGCACTGTCCAGGTACATCAGGTCCTGGTCCTGCTGCTTGAGCGCGGCCAGATGCTGCGGATCTTCCGCGGCGCGCCGCAGCGCGTCCTGCAAGATGTTGACCACCTTGGGGTCCATGCCCTTTGGCCCGGCCACGCCATAGGGCGAATTCGAGACGATGTCATAGCCGAGTTCGCGCAGCGTGGGCGCGTCGGGCCAGCGCGGGGAGCGCTGCGCCGTCCATAGATTCAGCCAGCGCAACTTGCCCGCATCGACCAGCGTGCCGGCTGCGCTGCCGGCGGCGCACAGCTGCACATGGTTGCCCATCAGCGAGTTCAGGCAGTCGGCATCGCCCTTGAAGGGCACGTGGTTGACGGTGAGGTTTTCCTTGGTCACCAGCTCGATCATGGTGATGTGCGGCGAGCTGTACTGGCCCGGCGAGCCGTAGCTCACGGTACCCGGCCTGGCGCGCGCATCGCGCAGGAAATCGCTCCAGTTCTTCCACGGGGAATTGGCCGGCACCACGACGCCAAAGGTATAGCCGGTGATGCGCGACAGGTAGGTGAAGTCGCGTGCCGGGTCATAGGCGGTCTTCTGGATGAAGGGCTGACGAAACACGGTGACCGGCATCATCGACAGCGTGTAGCCGTCGGGTTTCGCTTGCCGCAGGGCAAGCGCGCCCATGGTGCCGGCCACGCCCGGCTTGTTGTCAACCACCACGGTCTGTCCGAGGGACTTCTGCAAGGCCACGGCGAACTGACGGACGACCACGTCCGTGGTGCCGCCCGGTGCATAGGGCACGATCAGTGTCACCGGGCGGGTGGGATAGGTGGGAGCGGACTGCGCCTGGACCAGCGTGGCGCAGCCTAGAACGATAGCGGCGCTAGCTGCGCGCCATGGATTGCGGACTGCATGCATCGAAAGACTCCTCTTGTTGTTGTTCCCCTCGATCCCGATGTTGTTATTGTTATCGTTGTTGCCGTCCTTGCGCGGGTCAGTGCTCCACAACGGCCCATGCGTCCATTGCCTGGCCCCCGGCATCGTCACCGGTCCACAAGGTGACCTTGCCTGGCGTGCTGGCATCGGCTGCACCACCCACCGTCACCGTGTCGTGATCGAATATCGGCGCCAGCCCGCGGAAACCGAAACGGCGCACCGTGGCGCGGGGCATCTCGCGCGCCAGCAGGTCCAGGGTGAGCATCGCCTGCAGCGGGCCGTGCACGACCAGGCCGGGGTAGCCTTCCACGTCGCGCACGTAGTCGTGGTCGTAGTGGATGCGGTGGCCATTGAAGGTGAGCGCGGAGAAACGGAACAGCATCACCGGGTCGGCGCGCAACTGGCGCTGCCATTGCACCTGGTGCGCCAGGCGCGGCCGCGCGGGCAGTGGCTGCCCCGGTTCCGGCATGGCGCGATAGACCAGGTCCTGGCGCTCGGTCAGCGCGACCTCGCCCTCAACGGTCAGCACATGTTCCACGGTGACAAACCATAGCTCTCCGCTGCGCCCGCTCTTGTGCTCGACATTGCGGATCGTGGAGCTGCGCGTCACCGTATCGCCCACGCGCAGCGGTTTGTGGAAATCCAGTTCGCCGCCGGCCCACATGCGGCGCGGCAGCGGCACCGGCGGCATGAAGCCGCCCAGCGCCGGGTGGCCGTCTTGGCCGAGCTCGCGCTGCGGGGCGCGCGGCAGGAAGTAGAGCCAGTGCCACAGCGGCGGCAGCGCGCCGCGCACCAGCGCGTCGCCGTCGAGGTCGAGCGTGGCCGCGAGGCCGATCACGGGCTCCGGGGAGAGGGTCTCGGTGCGGCTTTCACTGCGGCCGATCCAGGTGCGCAGGGATTCGAGTTGGGTCATGGCTGGGTGATCGCGGGTTCGGTGCCGGTTAGCGCGGCCAGCGCGAGCATGCGCCGGGCCTGTTCGATGACGGGGCGGTCGACCATCTTGCCGTCGACCTGCACGGCGTGGCTGCCGCTGGCGGTGGCGTCCAGCACGCGCTGCGCCCAGTCCAGTTGCTCAGCCGTGGGCAGGAAACCCGCTCGCACCGCGCCAAGCTGGGCCGGATGAATGCACAGCTTGGCGGCAAAGCCGAGGGCGCGCGCGTGCGCCACATCATCGGCCAGCACGGCTTCATCCTTGAGCACGGTGGTGACGCCATCCACGGGCGGCGGCAGGCCGGCCACGCGCGAAGCCAGCACAATGCGCGAGCGCGCCATCAGCAACGCTTCGCGGGTATGGGCGCAAGCCAGGTCCACGGCGAAGTCCAGCGAGCCAAAGGCCAGCCGCGACACGCCTTGCGCGGTGGCGACCGCATCGATGCCGTGCAGGCCGCACGCGCTCTCGATGATCGCCACCAGGCGGCCCTGCGGGTTGACCTGCGCCAGCGCCTGGGCGATCTCACCAAGCGCGGCCGGGTCTTCTGCCTTGGGCACCAGCAAGCCGGCCAGCGGTGCGCCGGGCGGCAGGGCGCGCAACCACGCCATATCGGCGGCAAAGGCCGGCGAGCTGGCGTCGTTGATGCGCACATAGGCTTGCGCCTGCGCGCCGCGTTCCAGCAGCCACGCCGTAATGGCCGCGCGCGCGGCGGGCTTGGCGTCCGGATGCACGGCGTCCTCGAGATCGAGGATCAGCGCATCGGGCGCGGCGGCCGCGGCTTTGTCGAAGCGTTCGGGCCGGTCGCCCGGCACGAACAGATAGGTCATGGCGGTGGTGACGGCGGTAGTGACGGCGGACATGAAGCGAGTCTCGGTAGAGTTGGCCACGTTATTTCGCGGCGGGCAGCCAGTCGTTGACGTTCGCCTGTTTTTCCAGCGCCCACACGCGGGCAATGATGGTGCGCATCTCGGCCTCGCTCGCGCCGTGGCGGAACGCGCCCAGCTGCAGCGCCTTGGCCTCCAGCTCCGGGCGCGACAAGGTATTGCCCGGATCGCCCTTGGGCACGTCCACCCGGCCCGCCAGCGTGCGGCCGTCGGTGGTCTTGACCGTGACGCGGCCGATCCACTGGCGCGGATACGCGGCATTGATCTCGTCGTCCAGCTCCATCTCCACCTTGTCGCGCAAGGCCGCCACCTTCGCGTCTTGCAGCGCATGGGCCTCGAACTCGCCCAGGCCGGCGTGCGCATGCACGGCGACCAGGCCCAGCACGGTGCCCATGGAGAACTTGGCCTGGTGGATGGTCTTGGGATCGGTCACGGGGCCAAGCACATCGATGGCGCCCTGGTGCACGTGCGCGGTCACGCTGGCGATCTGGTCCGCGCTGATCTTCTCGCGCAGCATCAGGTCCTTGAGCGCATCGGCCGCCGGGTGCGTGTGGCGGCACGAGGCGAAGAACTTGAACGAGGTCTCGGCGGTGGCCCAGCGCTTGCCCAGGCCGTCGGTCAGGGCGGCGGGGTTGGCGTCGCTGGACATGCCGGCGGCCATGCCCTGCGGGCCTTCCAGGATGCGCTTCGCGCCGGTAAAGCCAGCGCGTGCGATCCAGGCGGACATCAGGCCGTCGGCAGCTGCCTTGGCAGTGTGCAGTTGCTTGGAGTCCGCGGCGTCGCGCAGGAATTCCCACAGGCCGGCGGCCTGCGTGCCGGCCGAGCCGAGCGCCTGGTTGATGCCTTCGGCGTCCATGCCATACAGCTTGGCGACAGCGGCGGCGGCCGCCAGCGTGCCGACGGTGCCTGTGGTGTGGAACACGCGATAGTGCGAGCGGCCCATGAATTCGCCGATGCGGATGCCC
The DNA here is from genome assembly GCF_014170355.1 of Cupriavidus sp. UME77. NCBI lineage: Bacteria > Pseudomonadati > Pseudomonadota > Betaproteobacteria > Burkholderiales > Burkholderiaceae > Cupriavidus > Cupriavidus sp. UME77. The sequence continues at coordinate 61,426 of NZ_LZZU01000001.1, read as the reverse complement.
GCCTCGTAGCCGGCGATGGACGCCAGCAGCACTTCGGCGCCGCTCTTGCCTTCGGCCTGCGCGGCGGCGATCACGGCGGGGAACACCACGGCGGCGGGATGCAGCACCGAGCCGTTATGCACGTCGTCCTGCTCCACCACGTGGGAGGAAGCGCCATTGATCAGGGCGGCAAAGTACGGCGAGGTGCGGCGGCGATCCACCAGCACCTCGGCCGGGCCCTGCTGCGGGCCCATGGCGGCGACGAACTCCTGCAGCTTGCGCACCGCCGGTGCATCCTTGCCGGCGATGGCGGAGGCAATCCAGTCGAGGAACAGGTCCTTGGTGCGCTCCACCACGTCGGCGGGCACGTCGGCCAGCGTGAAGCGGGCCAGGAAATCGCACAGCTGGCGGGTAGGGTAGGTGTGGTCAGTGGCTTGGCTCATGCCGGCTCCGGGCGGTGTTCTGGGGTAGTTTGTCGTGCTGTGGTTCAAATCGTCTTGCTGTCCGTCATCCTGGCAATCTCGCCCGCGCCGTAACCCAGCTCCGCCAGGATGGCCGCGCTATGCGCGCCCAGCGCCGGGACGTCGCCCATCACCGGTTCCACGCCCGACAGGTTGGCCGGTGGCAGCAACGCCCCGATGGGGCCGCCGGGGCTGGCCACTTCGCGCCAGCGCCCGCGCGCGGCCAGCTGCGGGTGGTTCCACACGGCCTCGATATCGTTCATGGGCGCGTTGGCGATCTGCGCGTCGTCCAGCAGTGCTTCGACCTGTGTCACCGTCATCGGCGCGAAACGCGCTTCGATCAACGCGGTCAGCTCGGCGCGGTTCTTGACGCGCCCCGAGTTGGAGGCGAAGCGCTCGTCCTTGAGCAGCTCCGGCTGCGCCAGCACCTTGTTGCAGAAGGCCTGCCATTCGCGCTCGTTCTGCAGGCCGAAGATCACGCTGCCGCCGTCACCGGTACGGTGCACGCCATACGGCGCGATGGCCGGGTGCGATGCGCCAAATCGCGCCGGCGCGTTGCCGCCGTAGTGGCCGAAGTACAGCGCGTAGTTCATCCACTCGGTCAGCGCCTCCAGCATGGTCACTTCCACGCGCAGGCCCTGGCCGGTGCGCCCGCGCTGCAGCAGCGCGGAGAGGATGCCGCTATAGGCATACATGCCGGCCGCGATGTCGGCGATGGAAATGCCCGCGCGCGATGGCTCATCCGCGCTGCCGGTGATGCCGATCAGGCCGGCGGCCGCCTGGATCAGCAGGTCGTACGCCTTCTTGTCGCGATAGGGGCCGGCGTCTCCGTAGCCCGAAATATCGCAGACGATCAGCTTGCCGTAGCGCGGGTGCAGCGTGTCGAAATCCAGCCCCATGCGCGCCGCCGCGCCAGGTGCCAGGTTCTGCACCAGCACGTCCGCGTCGGCCAGCAGGCGGTGCAGCACGGCTTGCGCCTCGTCCTGCTTGAGGTCGAGCGTCAGGCTCTGCTTGCCGCGGTTGAGCCAGACGAAGTGCGAGGCCTGGCCATGGACGGTCTCATCGTAGCCACGCGCGAAATCGCCCACGCCGGGGCGTTCCACCTTGACCACGCGGGCGCCGAGGTCGGCCAGCTGGCGGGTTGCGAACGGCGCCGCCACGGCGTGTTCGAGGGAGACGACACGGATGCCATCGAGCGGGCGGATGCCCTGGTGCGAAGCAAGCATGGGGGCGGCCCTCAGAACGAACGCGGCAGCTCGAGCACGTGCTCGGCCACATACGACAGGATCAGGTTGGTGGAGATCGGCGCGACCTGGTACAGGCGCGTCTCGCGGAACTTGCGCTCGATGTCGTATTCGGCGGCAAAGCCGAAGCCGCCGTGCGTCTGCAGGCAGACGTTGGCTGCTTCCCACGACGCATCGGCCGCGAGCAGCTTGGAGATGTTGGCTTCCTTGCCGCAGGGCTTGCCGGCATCGAACAGCGCGGCGGCCTTGTAGCGCATCAGGCTGGCCGCTTCCACGTTCACATAGGCACGCGCGATGGGGAACTGGATGCCCTGGTTCTGGCCGATCGGGCGGTCGAACACGATGCGCTCGCGCGCATAGTTGCTGGCGCGTTCGATGAACCAGTAGCCGTCGCCGACGCATTCTGAAGCGATCAGGATGCGCTCGGCGTTCAGGCCGTCCAGGATGTACTTGAGGCCCTTGCCTTCCTCGCCGATCAGGTTCTCGGCGGGGATTTCCAGGTTGTCGAAGAACAGTTCGTTGGTCTCGTGGTTGACCATATTGCGGATCGGCCGCACCGTCAGGCCCTTGCCGATGGCCTCGCGCAGGTCCACCACGAACACCGACAGCCCCTCCGACTTGCGCTTGACCTGGTCCAGCGGCGTGGTGCGCGCCAGCAGCAGCATCAGATCCGAGTGCTGCACGCGCGAGATCCACACCTTCTGGCCGTTGATGACGTAGCGGTCGCCCTTTTTCACGGCGGTGGTCTTGAGCTTGGTGGTATCGGTGCCGGTGGTGGGCTCGGTCACCGCCATCGACTGCATGCGCAGCTCGCCCGAGGCGATGCCCGGCAGCCAGCGCTGCTTTTGCTCGGCCGAGCCGTGGCGCAGCAGGCAGCCCATCACATACATCTGGCCGTGGCAGGCGCCGGAGTTGCCGCCGGTGCGGTTGATCTCCTCCATGATGACGGACGCGGCGGTCAGCGGCAGGCCCGAGCCGCCGTACTCCTCCGGGATCAGGGCGGACAGCCAGCCCGCCTTGGTCAGCGCCTGCACGAACTCTTCGGGGAAGGCGTTCTGCTCTTCCACGCGTTGCCAGTAGGCGGAATCGAAACCGGTGCACAGGGCACGCACGGCTTCGCGGATGTCGGGATACGGCTGGTCGTGCGATTGTTCTGCGAACATGAAAAGGGGCCCCGGTATGGACGTTATATGGACGTGATGGGATTCAGCTTGCGGCCATTATTCCCGAGGGCCTGCCGTGCGGTAATTCGGATTTGCGAAAGAGCGGCTTAGCGCCCCCGGAAGCAGGCCGGGCGGGCAGGGCACGGGTGTGGGCGGCGCCGCACGCACTTGCCCGCGCCCCGGGGCATCTGGCGGGCGTCGCCCCACCCTTAGGGAAATCCGTATTGCATATACGTCGCTTTATCGCCACGCTTGCCGGACACGATAACGCTGCGCGGCCGCACAGGCCGACGCAGGCGGCCCTTGGCCGGCATAACCCGGCCAATCCACCACGATGGAGACAAGAGACATGGCAGGCAGCAAACAGCAGCGGCACGGGCAGGCCGGCAGCGCACACGCAGCGCAGGTGAACCGGGCCCAGGCACCATGGCGCTGGATGGCGCTCGCCGCGCTGGGCGTGGCAGCAGCACTCACCGCGCCTGCCCCGGCGCGCGCCGCCGATGCCTACCCCACCAAGCCGATCACCATGGTGGTCCCCTTTGCCGCGGGCGGCCCCACCGACGTGGTGGCGCGCACCATGGCTGCGGCCATGTCCAGGACCCTGGGCCAGAGCGTGGTGGTCGAAAATCGGCTCGGCGCCGGCGGCACCGTCTCCGCCGCCTACGTGGCCAAAGCCGCGCCGGACGGCTACACCATCCTGATCCACCACAACGGCATGGCCACCGCGCCGGCGCTGTACAGCAAGCTCCCCTACAAGCCGCTGACGGATTTCAGCTTTGTCGGCCAGGTGGCCGACGTGCCCATGACCCTGCTCGGCCGTCATGACCTGCCAGCCAGGACATTGCCTGAGCTGATTGCCTACATCCGCCAGAACCAGGGCAAGGTCAACCTGGCCAATGCCGGGCTGGGCGCGGTCTCGCAGCTGTGCGGCATGCTGTTCCAGAAGGCCATCGGCGTGGAGCTCACGGCCATTCCCTACCAGGGCACCGCGCCCGCGATGACCGCCCTGCTGGGCAGCCAGGTCGATATCCTGTGCGACCAGACCACCCAGACCCTGCCGCATATCAAGGCCGACAAGGTCAAGCTCTACGGCGTCACCACCAGCGCGCGCATCAAGGCCCTGCCCGACACCGCCACGCTAGCCGAGAGTGGGCTCAAGGGCTTCGAGGTCAAGGTCTGGCACGGCATCTATGCCCCGCATGGCACGCCGCCCGCGGTCATCGACCGGCTCAACGGCGCCTTGCGCACCGCGTTGAAGGACCCGGCGGTAGCGGCGCGGCTGGCGGATCTGGGCGCCGAGATCGTGCCGGAGGACAAGCAGACGCCGGAAGGGCTGCGCACCTGGCTGAAGTCGGAGATCGAGAAATGGTCGCCGATCATCAAGGCGGCGGGGGTGAAGGCGGATTGAGCGCAGGGCGCGTGATCGCAACAGCGCCGCAGCGCAAAGATAGTAAGATTTCCGGATCCATGCGCCAGTGCTGGCCCATCGGCTGAAGCTGATCGCGCCAGCACTGGCTCTTCCACTACGGATCCGGGAGTCACCCTTGTTCGATCGCGCCAGACAGCACTTCGCTGCGCTAACCACCCGCGCCGGGTTTCACTCGCTGCGCCTCGTGCGCCAGACCGGCGAGCACTGCATGATGCGCCGTGGCATCGCCGAGCCGCCGTCCTTCATGCAGGACATGGGCGCCATGCTCAGCGTGCGCCTGGATGGCGTGGAGGCCTACGCCGCCACCAGCGATCTCAGCGTGGCCGGATTGCAGCGCGCGCTCGACAGCGCCGAAGCGCTCGCCCGGCGGATCGCCGGACGTGGCCTGGTCGACCTGCGTGGGCTGGAGCCGCCGCAAGGCCAGGCCCGCTATGAATCCCCTGGCTTGCATGGCGCGTTTCCCGGGCTGGCCGAGCGCTTCGCCCTGCTGGCGGCGGTGTCCGCCAGCGTGCCCGCCGATTCGCGGCTGGTGAACTGGCTGGTTTATCTCGATCACCAGCGCCATGAGCAGCTCTACCTGAATAGCGCAGGCGCCGAGCAATGGCAAGCGCTGCGCTTCGTCTATCCCGGCATCAGCGTGACCGCCTTCGACGGCAGCGACAGCCAGACCCGCAGCTTCGGTGGCTTCGGCAGCGGCCAGCAGGGCGGGGCAGAGGTCATCGCGCGGCTCGGCTTCGCCGGCGCCGCATCGCGGGTGGCGGACGAAGCCTTGCAGCTGCTGCTGGCGCCCAACGCGCCGAGCGGCCCTACCGACTTGCTGCTGATGCCGGACCAGATGATGCTGCAGATCCACGAATCCATCGGCCATCCGCTGGAACTGGATCGCATCCTCGGCGACGAACGCAATTACGCGGGCACCAGCTTTATCGGGCTGGAGGACTTCGGCCGCTACCAGTACGGCTCGGACCTGCTCAATATCAGCTTCGACCCGGGCATTCCCGAGGAACTGGCCAGCTACGGCCACGATGACGAAGGCCAGGCCGCGCAGAAGGCCTTCCTGATCCGGGATGGCCTGCTGCTGCGCCCGCTGGGTGGCGCGCTGTCGCAATGGCGCAGCGGGCTGCCGGGCGTGGCAAACAGCCGGGCCTGCAACTGGAACCGCCCGCCCATCGATCGCATGGCCAACCTCAACCTGGAGCCGGGCGACCGGACCATGGCGCAACTTATCGGCGGCATCGAACGCGGCATCCTGATGTCGTCCAACCGTTCGTGGTCCATCGACGATGCGCGCAACAAGTTCCAGTTCGGCTGCGAATGGGGGCGCCTGATCGAGGACGGCGAGCTCAAGGGCGTGGTCAAGAACCCGAACTATCGCGGCGTTTCCGCGAATTTCTGGCGCAGCCTGGCTGCCGTTGGCGATGCCAGTACCTTCGAGGTGCACGGCACGCCGTACTGCGGCAAGGGCGAACCCAACCAGGTGGTGCGCGTCGGCCATGCTTCGCCGGCCTGTGTGTTCAAGCAAGTGGAAGTCTTTGGAGGTGCCGCGTGATGGCGGATGCGCAGTCGTTGTTTGCGGCGCTGGCCGAGGATGTGCGCAAGGCGCTGGGAGAGGGCGAAGCCTTCACGCTGTGGTACAGCGCGGAGGCGTCCGAGTTCATCCGTTTCAACCGCGCGAGGGTGCGCCAGGCCGGACAGGTGCGGCAGGCCACGGCGCGGCTCCGGCTGATCTGCGACGAGCGCCACGCCAGTATCGGCGTGGCGCTGTCGGGCGATCCCGCGACCGATCGGCAGCGCCTCGCCGACGGCTTGCTGCAGTTGCGCGAGGCCATCGGCCAGTTGCAGCCGGACCCCTACCTGATGCTGGAGCGCGAGCCCTGGCAGCGCACGCTGGCCGATGCAGCCGCGCCGCCGGACACCGCAGAAGTGCTCGCGCAGATAGAAGAGGCCGCCCATGGGCTCGACCTGGTCGGCATCTATGCCGCCGGCCCGCTCTATCGTGGCTTTGCCAGCAGCTTCGGTGCTTTCGGCTGGCATGCCGCGCAAGGCTTCCATTTCGACTGGAGCCTGTTCCACGAGAACGGCCAGGCCGTGAAGGCCGACTACGCGGGCTCGCGCTGGGACGCCGCCGAGTTCGCCGGCCGCTTTGCGCAAGCGCGCCGGCAGCTGGAGCACCTGGGCAAGCCGCAGCGCGTGCTGCCGCCCGGCGACTACCGGGCCTTCCTGGCGCCCGCCGCCCTCGACGAAGTGCTCGGCATGTGTTCCTGGGGCGGTTTCTCGGCCCGCGCGCTGGCGCAGAAGGAAAGCCCGCTGCAGCGGCTGTACGATGGCGGCGCGCGGCTTAGCCATTTGCTTGACCTGGACGAACGCGCGAGCGGCACGCTGGCTCCGGCCTTCGGCCCGGAAGGCATTCCGCGCAGCGACGTGACGCTCGTGCAAGCGGGGCTGCCTGCTGGCCGGCTGGTCTACCCACGCAGCGCGCGCGAGTACGGTCTCGCCGCCAATTCCGCCAGTGCCGGTGAGGCGCCACAGTCCCTTGCCATGGCGGCTGGCAAGCTCGCGCAGGACGACGTGCTCGCGGCGCTCGGCACGGGCCTCTATATAGGCAACCTCTGGTATCTCAACTGGTCCGATGCGCCGGCGGCCCGCATGACCGGCATGACGCGCTTCGTCACGTTCTGGGTGGAAGATGGCCGCATCCAGGCGCCGCTTGGCACGATGCGCTTTGACGACAGCATCTACAGCTTCCTGGGCGAGCACCTTGAGGCGCTGACCAGCGAGCGGCAGTTGCGCGTGTCGAGCAATACCTATGGCGAGCGGCAGACCGATTCGGCGCTGTTGCCAGGTGCGCTGACGGGAAAACTCACGTTGACGCTCTAGGCGGGTGAGGCGCTGGCGCACTGGCTCCTCAGCTTTGCCTGAACGGCATCCTCGAACGCAAAAAGGGCTGAGTCACCATGGCCTCGTAAGTCGCCGGTTCAGGAATTCCTCGAAGTCTTGGACCTGCCCGCAAATGATGTGGATGTAGACGGTGTCGGGAGCGACCCTGTAAATGATTCGCTGCTGATTTGTCAGATGTTGCCTGAAGCCATCCGCGAAGCCTGCCAGCTCGTCGGGGTGAGTACCGGATGCGGGAAATTCGGCAATGTACGCCACCTTCTCCTGAATCTGCTTCTTGACGGCCAGCCAGGTTCCCTCGGGTTTGTATCTGACCAGATAGCGCCTAAGGTCGATCAAGTCTTGCGTGGCGGATTCGAGAAAGACTACCTTCATGCGCCGTCTTTTTCGTCCAGCCGATCCAGCTCAGCAAAAACGTCTGCCGCCGTTGTCACCTTGCCCTGCGCGATCTCTTTCTCGCCGAGCGCCAAGATCTTCAATAGCGCGATGGTTTGCCGCTGCGCTTCATAGCTGGCAATGTCTTGCACGACGAGTTTAGCCTCGCCGTTCTGGGTAATGATCAAAGGCTCGCGCGTCTCGCTGAGCTCCGTGACGATACGGGCCGCATCGCTTTTCAGAAAGCTGATTGGCTTGATGTTCGAGAGTTTCACGGGGGCCATGTGGAGGGTATGGGGTGACTGAATATAGTCTGAATTCAGTCCGGCGTCCACTTTGCGAACAGTGTCGTTCCCCCGCCCAGCTTGCGCTGTCCGCAAAACGCAGCTGCCGCTGGTGTGCTCAGAGCTTCAGTGTCAACTTTCTGGTCACCGCGGGTATTAGTTGCTTTCGCGGTTATGGTCTGGTCGCTTGGACCCGCTCACCGCGTTGTTCACAAATTCTGGACATTTCTTGATGGCGATCCGGGGCATGATCGAGTATTTGCTACAGAGACGCTGATGGACTGCGGGAGGAGCGATTCATGACTGGCAAGCGTATTGCCGCGCAACATCACAAAACCTTCGAGGGGCTGCGCCAGTGCGATGCCGATGGCAACGAATTCTGGGTGGCGCGCCAACTGGCCAGGGTGCTGGAGTATTCCGAGTACCGACACTTCCTTCCGGTCATTGATCGTGCGAGGGAGGCCTGCCGCAACAGCGGCCAGCCGGTGGCGAACCATTTCGAGGACATCCTCGAAATGGTCGGGATCGGCTCGGGGGCCAGGCGACAGATCGCCGACATCCGCCTCTCGCGCTATGCCTGCTACCTGATCGTCCAAAACGGTGACCCCGGCAAGCCGGTCATCGCGAATGGCCAGACCTATTTTGCCTTGCAGACCCGTCGCCAGGAACTTCGCGACGACGAGGCCTTCGCGCGGCTAACCGAAGATGAGAAGCGGCTGGCGATCCGCAACGAGCTTGCCGCTCACAATAAGCACAGGAAAGCATCAAGCAGCTAGAGCGCGACAGGAAGAAGAAGGTCAAAGAATGAACTGAGGTATCGATGCCCGATATGACGGGACCAGTCCCAGGCTGGCCGCTCCTTTGTCAAACCGGTTCCCGCGCCGCATCCGTCAAGTACTGAATCAACGTCTCCGCAAACTGCGGCAACTCCCGCCCCGGCCGGCGCACCAGACGCAGATCGCGCTTGGCCCATTCATCTTCAAGCGGAATAAACCGCAGCACCTTGCGGCTGGCATAACGCCGCGCGCAGCTATTGGGCACGATGGCAATGCCTGCGCCTGCCTCCACCATCCGGCACACGGCGTCGAAGCTGCCCAGCTGGATGCGCAGACTGATGCGCTTGCCCATGCCGCTGGCGATGCGGTCCAGGAAGGACTGGATGGCGCTGAACTGGTTCAGGCCCACGAAGCGGCAGGTATCCAGCAGGTCGGCAAAGTGCAGGCTGGTGAATTGCGGCAGCGGGTGGTTGACCGGCGCGATCACGATCAGTTCGTCGCTGCAGAGCTGCATGACCTCCAGGTCATTGGTGGCGACCTCGCCGGCGACGATGCCGAGGTCCGCCGCACCGGCGCTGATGGACGAGACGATGGCCTGGGAAAGTTGCTCTTCCAGTTCGATATCCACGTCCGGGTTCTCGGCCAGGAAGCGCGACAGCGCGGTGGCGAGGAAGGAGTTGGTGGCGGTGGTGTTGGCCAGCAGGCGCACGCGGCCCTTGACGCCCTTGGCGTAGGGGCGCAGGTCCGAGTGCAGGCACTCCAGTTCGCGGAACACTTCGCGCGCGTGGCGCAAGAGGGCGTCGCCGGCGGGCGTCAGGCGCACGCCCTTGACCTGGCGGATCAGCAACTGGGTCTGGAAGGCCTCTTCCAGTTGCTTGATGCGGGTGCTGGCGGCGGGCAGGGAGAGGAAGCTGCGCTCGGCGGCGCGGGTCAGGTTTTCGGTCTCGCCGACGTTGAGGAACAGGCGCAGGTCGGTCAGGTCGTAATGCATGTGTTTCGCTGGGCCAAAGGCCTCTTTTGTCAATCGTGAATAGCAATGTCCCCGCCGTCAATTTATCGTATCCGGCGTGGCAAGAGAACCATAAAGGCGGGCTCGTCCGTATTGCGCGGGCGGTTACCGGCTTGACTCGCGCAAAGGCGGCACGAAACCCGGGCCGCCGGGCCGCCACCCAGGAGACGACACATGACAGTTCGGCGCTACAGCGCAAGCAGGCTGGCGGGCGTGGCCACCATGCTAGGCGTGGCTACCTTGGCCACCATGGGCGGCGCTGCCGCAGCCGACTATCCGGACAAGCCGGTGCGCCTGATCGTGCCCGCGGCGGCGGGAGGAACCACCGATATCGCCTCGCGGCTGGTCGGCAAGCGCCTCTCCGAGCTGCTGGGCCAGCCCGTGGTGGTGGATAACCGTGCCGGCGCGGCCGGCATCGTCGGCGTGCAGGCATTGCGCCAGGCCGCGCCAGACGGCTATACGCTGATGATGGGCAACATCGGCCCCAATGCCATCAACTACGGCCTGTACAAGCAACTTCCCTACCGTGCCGAGGACTTCGCGCCGATCACCATGGTCGTCTCGGTGCCCAATGTGCTGGTGGTCAACGCCAAGGTGCCTGCCCGCAACGTGGCGGAACTGGTCGCGCTGGCCAAGTCCCAGCCAGGCAAGCTCTCGTTTGCCTCGTCGGGGACCGGGCAATCGGTGCACCTGTCCGGTGAGCTGTTCAAGAAGCGCACTGGCATCGACATCATCCATGTGCCATACAAGGGTGCCGCGCCGGCCGTGGCCGACCTGGTCGCCGGGCAGGTGACGATGATGGTGGACAACCTGCCCAGCTCGCTGCCGCATATCCAGTCCGGCAAGCTGCGCGCGCTGGCGGTGACCAGCGCCACGCGCGTGGCCGAGCTGCCCGACGTGCCCACCATGAAGGAAGCCGGGCTCGACGACTTCCAGGTGACAGCGTGGTTTGGCCTGGTGGCGCCGGCGGGCACGCCGGCCGCGGTGGTCTCGCGCCTGCAAAAGACGGTGGCCGGCATCCTGGCCGAACCCGAAGTGAAAACGCGGCTGGCCGATCTCGGCGGCGTGCCGGGCGGCGACACGCCCGAGCATTTCGCCAGGTTCATCGACGCGGAGCGCGTGCGCTGGGCCAAGGTGGTGAAGGACACCGGCATTCCACAGCAATGAGGGCGAGCCCGAAGCACGGCACGCGACACCACAACACAACGAGGGGACAAGGCATGGGAGCATCGAGAGCGCGCCACCGCAGGTCATGGCTACAGGCCGTGCTGATCGCCCCGCTCTCGGTGGGGCTGCTGGGCGCGAGCGCTCCGGCGCTGGCCGACGCCTGGCCCAACAAGCCGATCCAGTTGCTGATTCCCTATCCGCCAGGCGGCAGCGCCGACCTGCTGGCGCGCCCCGTGGCGGCCAAGCTGCAAGAGCGGCTGGGCCAGCCGGTGGTTCTCGACTACCGGCCGGGCGCCGGCGGCACGATTGCCTCGCAGCAGCTTGCGCGCGCCAAGCCGGACGGCAACACGCTGATCGTGGTGCTGGCCGCGCACGCCATCAATGCCAGCCTCTATCCCAAGCTGCCGTATGACACCCGCAAGGATTTCGCGCCGGTATCGCTGGTGGCCAACCTGCCGCTGATCCTGGCCGGCAGCCCCTCGCTGAAGGCCAGGACCGTGCCTGAGCTGATCGCCGCGGCCAAGGCCGCGCCGGGACAGCTCACGTTCGCCTCCGCGGGCAACGGCAACACGGGCCACCTTGCCGGCGAGCTGTTCGACAGCCTGGCCGGCGTCAAGATGACCCACGTGCCGTACAAGGGCAGCGCGCAGGTGGTCAACGCCATGCTGGCTGGCGAGGTGCAGCTGACCTTCGACAGCATTTCCACCTCGATGCCGCATATCCGCAGCGGCCGCCTCAAGGCGCTGGCCGTGACCAGCGCCAGGCGCGCCACGCTGGCGCCGGACGTGCCCACGCTGTCCGAGGCCGGCGTGCCCGGTTTCGACATCAATGGCTGGTACGCGGTGCTGGCGCCGGCCGGCACGCCGAGCGCCATTGTCGAGCGGCTCAGCAAGGAGATCGCGGCTGTGTTGGCCCAGCCCGAGTTGCGCGCGAACCTGGCATCCAACGGCTACGAGCCGGTGGGCTCCACGCCGGCGGCGCTGGGCGCGCATATCGATGCGGAGATCACGCGCTGGAGCAAGGTCGTGAAGGACTCGGGCGCACGCCTGGAGTAAGAGACCAACCAAAAGTTATCAACCAATATCCGGCCTGGCGCGTGCCAGGCCGCCGAGCAAACAAACGTGTAGACAGGAGTATGAACATGAGCGGAGTGATGGCAGGCAAGGTAGCGCTGGTGACCGGCGCGGGTGGTGGCATCGGGCGCGGCGTAGCGCTGGAACTGGCCAAGGCCGGCGCCAAGGTGGTGGTCAACGACATCGGCGTATCGCTCACCGGTGAAGGCGGCGATGCCGGCCCCGCGCAGCGCGTAGTCGACGAGATCGTCGCCGCCGGCGGCATTGCGGTAGCCAACACCGATAGCGTATCGAGCTGGCAGGGCGCCAATGCGATCGTGCAATGTGCGATCGACAACTTCGGCCGCATCGATGCCGTGGTCAACAACGCCGGCAACCTGCGCGACCGCATGTTTTTCAAGATGAACGAGGAAGAGTGGCGCTCGGTGATCGACGTCCACCTCAACGGCACGTTCTTTGTCAGCCGCGCCGCCGCTAATCACTTCAAGGACCAGGAGAGCGGCGCCTACGTGCACATGACTTCCACCTCTGGCCTGATTGGCAACCTGGGCCAGGCCAACTACTCGGCCGCCAAGCTTGGCATTGCCGCGCTGTCGAAGTCGATCGCACTGGACATGGCCCGCTTCAATGTGCGCTCGAACTGCATCGCGCCGTTCGCCTGGAGCCGCATGACCAGCTCTATCCCCTCCGAGACCCCGGAAGAAAAGGCGCGCGTCGCCAAGCTGCAAAAGATGGAAGCCAACAAGGTCGCGCCGATGGCCGCCTTCCTCGCCAGCGATGCCGCGCATGAAGTCAACGCGCAGATCTTTGCCGTGCGCGCCAACGAGATCATGCTGATGAGCCAGCCGCGTCCGGTGCGCTCGGTCCACATGAGCGAAGGCTGGACCCCGGAATCCATTGCCGAGATCGCCATCCCCGCCATGCGCAACAGCTTCTTCAAGCTCGAGCGCTCGCCCGACGTGATCAGCTGGGACCCGATCTGACGCCATGCCGCTCGACTACAACCGCATCAAGAACTGGGACTTTCCGCAGGTCACGCAAACCTACGGCGAGAAGGATTCCATCCTCTACGCGCTGGGTCTTGGCCTGGGCGAGCAGCCCACCGATCCGCGCCAGCTGCGCTACGTCTATGAAGCGCAGCTCAAGGCCTTTCCAACGCAGGCCGTGGTGCTGGCCTATCCCGGCTTCTGGATGCAGGACCCGAGGAGCGGCATCGACTGGGTGCGCATCGTCCACGGCGAGCAGCGCCTGCGCCTGCACCGTCCGCTGCCGGCGTCCGGCACCGTGCGTGCGCGGGCACGGGTGACCCATGTCATCGACAAGGGGGCCGACAAGGGCGCGCTCGTGATCGTGGAGCGCACGCTGGTGGATGCGGCCACCGGTGCCGAACTGGCCACGGTGAACCACACCACCTTCTGCCGCGCCGATGGCGGCTTTGGCCAGGGCGATACCGCGCCCGAAGCACTGCCGGCAGCGCCGGCCCGCGCGCCAGATGCGGCTCGCAACCTGGCGATCATGCCGCAGGCCGCGTTGCTGTACCGCCTCAATGCGGATCCCAACCCGTTGCATGCCGATCCGGAAGTGGCGCGCGCCGCGGGCTTCGACGCGCCCATCCTGCACGGCCTGTGCACCTATGGCGTGGCGGCGCGCGCGCTGCTCGATACCTACGCCGACGGCGATGGCGATCAGCTGCTCGAACTCAATGTGCGTTTTTCCCGCCCGGTATTTCCCGGCGAAACCCTCGAAGTGCGCATGTGGCGCGAAGGCGGCGGCCGCGTGCTGTTCGACGCCCGCGTGCCCGCGCGCGACGTCACCGTGCTCAGCAACGGCGTAGCGGAGTTCCGTGCATGACAACAACGGCAACAACCATGAAGAGCGCGCTCGACGGCGTACGTGTGCTGGACCTCTCGCGCATCCTGGCCGGTCCCTGGTGCGCCCAGAACCTGGCCGACCTCGGCGCCGAGGTGATCAAGGTCGAGCGCCCCGGCGTGGGCGACGACACCCGCTCCTGGGGCCCGCCCTGGCTGCCCGACGGCGACGGCAAGCCCTCGCGCGACGCGAGCTACTACGCCGGCGCCAACCGCGGCAAGCGCTCGGTCACGCTCGATATCGCCAGCCCAGAAGGACAGAGCATCGTGCGCGAGCTGGCGGCGAAATCGCAGATCGTGCTGGAGAACTACAAGGTCGGCGACCTGAAGCGCTATGGCCTGGACTATGACAGCCTCAAGGCCATCAACCCGGCACTGGTCTATTGCTCCATCACCGGCTACGGCCAGGAGGGCCCGAGCGCGCACAAGCCCGGCTACGACTTCATCTTCCAGGGCATCGGCGGGTTGATGAGCATCACCGGCGAGCGTGACGACCTGCCCGGCGGCGGACCGCAGAAGGTCGGCGTGGCCGTGGTCGACATGCTCACCGGCATGTATGCCACCGTGGCCGTGCTGGCGGCGCTGCGCCATGCCGAGCGTACCGGCGAGGGGCAGCGCATCGATATGGCGCTGCTCGATGCCGTGGTAGCGGTCGGGGCGACGCCAATCCTGGCGCAGAAGATCACCGGAAAGACGCCGCAGCGTTTCGGGAACGCGCACGCGAACATGGTGCCGTACCACGTGTTTGCCACGGCGGACGGCTACATGATCGTGGCCGCGGGCAACGACGGGCAATGGCAAGGGTACTGCCGGGGCGTGGCGCGTCCGGACCTTGCCACGGACGAACGTTTCGCCACCGGCACTGGCCGCATCGTCAATCGCGATGTGCTGGTGCCGCTGCTCGAAGCCCATATGCGCACGGGCACGACCGCGCATTGGGTGCAAGCGCTGGAGCGCGAAGGTATTCCTTGCGGGCCGATCAACGACTATGCACAGGTGCTGGAGGACCCGCAGGTCAGGTATCGTGAACTGCAGGTGGATATGGTGCGCAGCGATGGCGGGGTTTGTCCCACGGTGAAGAGCCCGTTGCGGCTTTCGGCCACGCCGGTCAGGTATGACGCGGCGCCCCCGCGGCTGGGCGAACATACCGAGGCGGTGCTTTCGGGCGTGCTGGGCATGTCGGCAGCGCGGATCGCGGCCCTGCGCGAACAAGGCTTGATCTGAGGCCGGTTCCGGCGGTACGCGTTACTCAGGTGCAGCAGCCGGGGTGCGTACCATCGGTCTGCGGACGGCGGCGCATAATGCGAAATTTCCCAATGCTGACGTACTCCGGTTCCCATAGAATCGCGCTCGGCGTGGACTTGCCTCCACGCATGCAGCCCGCGTTCCCGCGGGAGCCCGGCGGGCGGCTTGGCCCGCCGCCAAAGTCAAGGAGCACGAGTGCATCGAAGATCGTTTCTGGCCGCCGGAACCCTGGCCGCGCTGGCCCTTGGTGGCTGTGCCACCTCAGCGCTTTACGACGAGATAGAGAAAAAGGAATACGGCGACTACAAGGAGATCATCAGCGAGATCCTGGTATCGCAGGACGGCAAGTCCATCGTCATCCTCGGCGACAAGTACCACTATATCTTCGACGCGAATGCGGATCTGCTGAAAGCAATATCGTCCGATATCCATCCCAGGCTGAAGGCGCGCTTCCGGCGCTTCGAGGTTAACCGGGACGGCAATATCGTGGGCAATCTCGACCTGATGCTCGATGGCGCGGCTACGGAGGACGAGCGGAAGAAGGCCGGCGAGCTCGGATTCAAGGCCGCCACTCGCAGCGATAACCCGTCTCTGAGCCGTGCCTACCGGCTTGCCGGCAAGCGCTATTCGGCGGCGAAGTTCGCAATGCCGGGGCAGGCCAAGCAACTGAACCAGGCATACGCGATCGACGTACGCGAGGAGAAACCCATTGGCGCAAAGGCGGCGCTAGCCGTATTCACGCCTGTCACCGTCGCCGCGGACGGGGTGATGTACCTGCTTGCCATCCCCCTGCTGCCCTTGGCGGTTGGCATTGCCGTGGCGTCCTCGGCCCGGCGCTGAGGACGATGCGTCGGCCCTGGGCCCGCTCCCACACATGGGAGCGGGGTGGCAGAAAAATCCGGGGAACTGCAGGGGAATTTGCAAGATTCTTCCCCCACACCACCGCCTGGCGCCGCCAGCCGTCAGGAACCGAACAGCATCAGGCCAATCTTGACGGCCGAGACCACGATGGCGAGCAGCAGCCCGCAAATCAACTGCTGGCTGTCTCGTGGCTCCCACGACAGCGCGGCGGCTACAAACGCCTTGCGCTGGTATCGCGCCTTGTCGGAGACAACCCCCAGGTCGTTCGGTATGCCCTTGGCGATCATTGCGCCCTTGAGACGCCGGGTCATGCGCGCGGCGGGACGCCAGATCAGAATGACGCTGAGCAAGGTCATGCCTTCGATGACGATCTCCGTCCAGTGCCCGAAGAAATTCGCCATTGCGTGCGCAATCAAAAGACACCCCACAGCCGTACCCTGCTCATATCCGACACGGCCTTCGCTTCATCGGCCGACTCATCGGCAGGCTCGACCAGTTCAAGAGGCAGTTTGGCTTCACGCGGCTTCAGCATCAATACGACCTCCATGTCGAGCGCGTGAGCGTAATTCACGATCGTTTCCATCGAGGGCCCGAGCGAACCGCCGCCGTTCTCGATCCGGCTGATCTCGGATTGCAGCATGCCGCTGTCGGCGGATTGCTGCGCCTGTGTTTTGCCGCTCTTCTGGCGCGCAGCGCGCAGGATGCTTCCGACCCGGCCAGCCATCGCAAACCGCGTATCGGGATCTTCGTCGAGCTTCTGCATTTCCCCCAGATAGGCGCGGCGTGTCTCAGGCTTGTCGAGAGCCCGTTTGCGAAACTTCTCGAACGAGTCGGGATTCAAAACGTTCTTGCCATCTTTGGCCATGATGCGCTCCTTTGCTTTCAGGTACGTTCCTTCGCACGGCGCTCTCCCCGGGCGGCGTTCGTGTCGACGGCGAGCACGACCAGCATCGAGCCTGACCTGACCGGACCAACGATGGTGAAGAACGCTGTCAGAACGCTCAAGACCCCGACCTTGCGTCTCAGATAGATCGGCGAGGCACTGTATGGAAACGCAAGCGTGTGAGGATATTCAAAGGGCAAAAGCCCGTTTTGTATCGTCCACCCCAAGCGGGCGAGCAACTGGGTCGCAATGATCTCCGTCGGAGGACTGGTCAGCAGCAAGTCCATTTCCTTGTCGGCCTTGGGGTGAAAGCTCGGTATGAAGAAAGACAAGGCACCTCCTATTATTGGTTATTTCCGATAATTTGCAAGTCCCGTGGAGTCGCGTGCATCTTTCTTCCCATGGATCGAGGCTGGACTCTTTGTTTTTAGATCGAACTATCAGGCGCTATTCCCGTGACGTCCAGAAAACTTTTGTTGCTATGGTTGGCCGGTCAATTGCGATCAGGCATGGCGACGCCCGGGATAAGGCCATCCGGCAAGAGCGATGCCCCCGCGGGGTTCCCAGCCCACCGGACATGATCCATATCAAGCCTCGCGTGCCTGGTTCCCGGCACAATGCTCCTGAACGCTCCAGCCTTTCAACTCCCACCCAAGGTGAGGCCCATGTTTCCTGAATTCCGCGATCAGATATCCATCCTCAAGACCCAGGACGCCCACTTTGCGCGGCTGTTCACCCGCCACAACGAACTGGACCATGAGATCAAGAACATGGAGGCGGGCACGGTTCCCGCAGATGGCACCGCCATCGAGATCCTGAAGAAGGAAAAGCTGCTCCTGAAGGACCAGCTCTACGTCATCCTGCGCAAGGTCTCGGCTTCCTGAAGCCACTTTCAAATCCGCCAATCGAAAGGCCATCCCATGTTCAAACACATCCTGCTCCCCATCGACGGCTCGGAACTCTCGGGCAAGGCATTCCCCGCAGCCATCGAGTTCGCGCGCACGACCGGCGCCAAGCTGACCCCGTATATGTGCCTCGAGGAGTATCCGTTCCTGATGTCCAGCGACGCGGGCCATGAGAAGAAGTCGGTCTTCGAGCATCGCATCGAGGCCGCGGCGCGCGAGGAGCTGGCCAAGGTGGAATCGGCCGCGGCACTGGCTGGCGTGCCGTGTTCGGGTGCCACATCCACTGCGTCCGCGCCCTATCGGGGCATCATCGGCATGGCCAAGGAGCTAGGCTGCGACGTGATCTTCATGGCGTCGCACGGGCGGCGCGGCATCAGCGGCCTGCTGCTTGGCAGCGAGACCCAGAAGGTGCTGACGCATAGCGATATTCCGGTGCTGGTGTTCCGTTGAGCATGCCAGGGGATTTGTGATTTTTGATTTTTGATTTGTTGCGCCGCACTAGCGGCGCAATCTCCCTGCGCCACACGGATCCCGCCGGCCCGAGCGCTCACCGGCGACTCGACGGGATCTTCAACGTCCTCTTCAACTTCCTCTTCGTCCGCCGCGTCCAGGCACTCAGGCCGCGGACTCCATCATCTGCCGCTGCCGGTACTCCCCGGGCGCCACTCCCGTCCATTTCTTGAACGCGCGATGGAACGTGCTGGGTTCTGAAAACCCCACGCGCAGCGCCACCTGCTGCAGTGCAAGGTCCGTGTGTTCCAGCAAGGCGATGGCCGCGTCGCGGCGCAGGCTGTCCTTGATGCTCTGGTAGCCGCGCCCTTCGTCGCGCAGGCGGCGGCGCAGGGTTTGCGGCGTCAGGCGCAGGGTCTCGGCCATTTGTTCCAGCGAGGGCAGTTCGTCGTCGAGGTGGCAGCGCAGGTGGCGCCGGATGCGCTCGGCGAGGCAGGAGTCGTCGCGGTAGCGAGTGAGCAGGTTGCGCGGCGTGTCGTTCAGGAAGGCTTGCAGGCTGCTGGCGTCCTGGACCACGGGCAGGCGCAGCCAGCTGGCGTCGAAGTGCAAGGCGGTGTGCGGCTGGCCATAGCGGACCTGGGTGTTGAAGACCCGTTCGGTGTCGGTGAGCCGGGATGGCCCGCGCGCTGGTTCCGGGCCGCGCGCGGCCAGGTCGACGCCGGTGAGGGGAATGCGCTGCGCCACCAGCCAGTTGGCCACCCCGTAAGCCTGGAAGGCGAAGGTGGATTGCGCGTACTGGCGGCACGCCGTGGCGGGCGTGCGAGGCAGAAGGAGCAGGGTGGCGCGGCCGTCGCGCTGTTGCAGCCGAGGCACGAAATCGACCAGGTGCAGGCGATACAGGTTCAGCCCGGCGCGCATGGCGTCCTCCAGCGTGGCGCAGTGGATCAACGCCTGGCAGGCCTGGGCGAACACACCCGGCGCCACCGGCCGGCTGAGCAAGCCCCAGAACTCATCGCGCGTGACGCGCCGCATCGAGCGCATCAGCGCGGCAAACTGGCCCTCGCTCACGCGCGCGTTGGGCGACTGCAGCAACGCGGGCGAAATGGCGGCGCGGCGCAGCAGGGCGTCGATGTCGCAGCCAAGGCGGCGTGCGCCTTGCACGATCTGGTGCAGCTGCAGCACGGAAATGGTGTGGCGCGTGGGCGGCTGGGCAGCGTCGGCGCCCGGTGTGCCTGGCGGGAGGGAACTGAGCGGCACCGTCATCGATGACGGTGCGGATGCCCTGAGTGCGGCGATTTGCATTGTCTCCTCGTTCTCAACGGACTCCCTGGTCCCGGTCCGGATCTACCCTGGGCTGCATCTCGCTGCACCGCAGCGCAACGCGCGGGCTTGCCGGACCACAGCCGGTTCTGTGCCGGCCATGTGCGCCAGTTAACCCGATGCTGCGCCCCAGCACAATCCGGATTTACCAAAGGCAGGCTTTTCCCTGAACGATTCGGCCAATCATTTTGGGCCGAAAGGTCATTGTCCACGCAGTGCACCATCGCGCAATCTCATCCCTTGCCGGCCTGCGCACCCGCAGGGCGCGGCGTGGCGGTCGACGAGGGGAGAAGCAGGATGCAGATAGGACGTCGCAGGACCCTGTTACGGCTTGGCGCGGCCTCTTTGGCCGCCGGTGGCGGCATCTCCGGGATCGCCAGCGCGCTCGCGCAAGGCGCCGTGCCCACCGGATACCCCACCAAGCCGGTGCGGCTGGTGGTGCCTTATCCGGCGGGGGGCGCCACCGACGTGCTCGCCCGCGCCATTGCCGCGCCGCTTGGCCAGCAGTGGCAGCGCACGGTGGTGGTGGAAAACCGCCCGGGCGCCAGCGGCATGATCGGTGCCGATGCGGTGGCCAAGGCGCCTGCGGATGGCTACACCTTGCTGCTCACGCTGACCAGCGTGGTGCAGTTGCCCAGCCAGTATGCAAAGCCGCCTTTCGACCCGATGCGCGACCTGGTCGCGCTGTCGGAGCTGGCGACTTCGCACCTGGTGGTGGCCGCCAATTCGTCCATGCCCGGCAGCCTCGCCGAGGTGGTGCAGATGGCGAAGGGCAAGCCGAAAGGGTATTCCTACGGCACCTACGGCACCGGCAGCGGCGCGCACCTCTATATGGAGGTGTTTACCGGCGCCGCCGGTGTCGACATGATCCATGTCCCCTACAAGGGCGAGGCGCCGTTGCTCAACGACCTGCTGGGCGGCCAGGTATCGGTGGGCACCATCTCCGTGATGGGGATCAAGCCGCATGTGCGCACCGGCCGCCTGCGCGCGCTGGCGGTGGTGGGCAACACCCGGGCGCCCATGCTGCCCGAGGTGCCGACCTTCCAGGAGCTGGGCTACAGCGGCCTGGACGGGCCTGGCTGGTTCGGCCTGTTTGCCCCGGCCGGCACGCCGCGGCCGATCGTGGACAAGGTTTCGGCGGACGTGAACGCCATCCTGGCCACGCCCGATATCCGGCAGCGCATGACCGACCTTGGCGTGATCGTCAAAGGCACCCGGCCGATGGAGTTCGCCGAGGTGGCGCGCGCCGACCAGGCTTACTGGAACGGCGTGATCCGCAAACTCAATATCCGGCTCGACTGAGCCCACAGCATTTCCCAACTCTCTCGTGCCCGTTCGGGCCGGATTCAGGAGCAGCGATGCAGCACACGCGCCGCAAGGCATTGCAGCAGATTGGAGCCGGCGCCCTCGCCGCCGGCGGCCTGGGCCTGGGGCTGAGCCCGGCGCGTGCCGACGCTTTCCCGGCCAAGCCCGTGCGGCTGGTGGTGCCCTACCCCGCGGGCGGCGCCACCGATGTGCTGGCACGCGCGATTGCCGAGCCGCTCGGCAAGATGTGGCAGCGCCCCATCGTGGTGGAGAACCGCCCGGGCGCCAGCGGCATGATCGGCGCCGACGCCGTGGCCAAGGCCGATGCCGACGGCCATACCGCGCTGCTTACCATCACCACGCTGGTCCAGGCCCCCAGCCTCTACGCCAAGGCGCCGTTCGACCCGGTGCGCGATTTTGCCCCGGTGTCCAATCTTGGCACCACCAGCCTGGTGTTCGCGGTGCACAACTCGGTGCCCGCCACGACGCTGGCCGAATTCATCGCGCTGGTGAAGTCCAGGCCAAGGCAGTTCAACTATGGCTCCTACGGCACCGGCTCAAGCGGCCATCTCTACTGCGAAGTGTTCAACGAGGCGGCGGGGCTGGACATGACCCACGTGTCGTACAAGGGCGAGGCGCCGGAACTGAACGACCTGCTGGGCGGGCAGATCCCCGCGGCGATCATCTCGGTGATGGGCGCGCGCCCGCACGTGGCAACCGGTCGCCTGCGCGCGCTGGCGGTGACCGGCCCCGCGCGCGCGCCGCAGTTGCCAGACGTGCCGACCTTTCGCGAGTCTGGCATCGCGGGCATGGATTCGATGGGCTGGTTCGGGCTGTTGCTGCCGGCCGCCGCGCCGCGCCCGGTGATCGAAAAGTTCTCTTCGGACGTCAACCGCGTGCTGGCCATGCCCGCCGTGCGCGCACGCATGAACGACATGGGCGTGGTGCTTGCCGGCAGCACGCCCGATGCCTTCGCCGAGACCATGCGCAGCGATTACGCGCGCTGGGGCAAGGTCATCCGCACCCGCAACATCCGCCTTGATTAACGCCATCTCCACGCACGCCGGGCCGGTGGCGACCGGCAATTCTCCCACTTTGTGTTTCTTATGAATCAAGCTGCTTCTGCTACCCACGCCGCGGCCTACCGTTCTCCCCACTGGCCTGCGGGCATGCCCGCCGAGGTGTGCGTGCCGCGCACCAGCCTGGCCTACAACGTCGAGGTGGCCGCCCGGCGCTATCCGGACAAGACCGCGATCCAGTATTTCCATACGGCCATCTCCTACGCCAGCCTGCATGCGCAGATCGAGCGCATGGCCGGCTACCTGCAGCAGGCTTGCGGCGTGGCGCCGGGCGACCGCGTGATGCTGTTCAGCCAGAACTGCCCGCAGTTCATCGTGGCCTACTACGCCATCCTGCGTGCCGAGGCGGTGGTCGTGCCAGCCAATCCGATGTGGCTGACCGGGGAACTCGAACACGTGGCCGCGGACAGCGGCGCGGTAGCGGCCTTCGTCGCGGCGGAGCTTTATCCGCAGATCGCGCCGCTGCATGGCGCCAGGCTGGCGCATGTCATCGTGCATCAGTACGGGGAGATGCTCGAGGCCGCCGGCGGCACCGACGGCTTGCCCGCCTGGCTTTGCGAGCGTGCCCCGTTGCCCGCCAGCGCACCCGCAGGCGCCACGCTGGCGACCTGGGCGCAGGCCGACGCCGCGGGCCATGCCCCGCGCGCGCATGAGGCCGGCTACGACACGCTGTGCATGCTGGCCTACACTTCGGGCACCACTGGCCATCCCAAGGGCTGCATGCATACGCACGGCACGCTGATGAGCGCGGCGGTGGGCTCGCAGCTGTGGCGCAGCGCCAGCCCGCAGAGCGTGTGCTTGTCGGTCGCGCCGATGTTCCATCTGCTGGGCATGCAGAACGGCATCCACGCGCCGCTTTACCTGGGCGCCACCATCGTGCTGCTGCCGCGCTGGGATCGCGTGGCAGCAGCAGACCTGATCGAGCGCTACCAGGTTTCCACCTGGGGCGCGCCGCCCGCCATGCTGGTGGACTTCTTCGCGCAGCCGGGCATCGGTGAGCGCAATCTCTCGAGCCTTGCCTACCTGGGCGGCGGTGGGGCCGCCATGCCGGACGCCGTGGCCACCATGCTGCAGGAGCGCTTTGGCCTGCCATACGTGGAGGCGTACGGCCTGACCGAGACCGCCGCCTTCCTGCTGTCCAATCCGCGCCACCGGCCCAAGCGCGAATGCCTGGGCATCGCCACGTTCGGCGTGGACGCGCGCGTGATCGACCCGCACACCCTGGCCGAGCTGCCGCAGGGCGAGCTGGGCGAGATCGTGGCCCATGGCGCGCAGGTCATGCGCGGCTACTGGCGCAACCCGCAGGCCGACGCGGAATCGTTCATCGAGATCGATGGCAAGCGCTTCCTGCGCACCGGCGACCTCGGCTTCATGGATGAGGAAGGCTATTTCTTCATGCGCGACCGGCTCAAACGCATGATCAACGCATCCGGCTTCAAGGTCTGGCCGGCGGAGGTGGAGAACCTGCTCTACGGGCATCCCGCCATCCACGAAGCCTGCGTGATCGCCGCGCGCGACGCGCGCCGCGGCGAGACCGTCAAGGCCGTGGTGGCGCTCAAGCCGGCCGCGCGCGGCACGCCCGAGGCCAGCGCCGAGCAGATCATGGCGTGGTGCCGCGAGCGGC
This sequence comes from Cupriavidus sp. UME77, assembly GCF_014170355.1. NCBI lineage: Bacteria > Pseudomonadati > Pseudomonadota > Betaproteobacteria > Burkholderiales > Burkholderiaceae > Cupriavidus > Cupriavidus sp. UME77. The sequence goes on along the minus strand of NZ_LZZU01000001.1, from coordinate 38,031 downwards.
TGGCGGCCTACAAGGTGCCGCGCATTGTCAGTTTTGTCGATGCCTTGCCCAAATCGGCCACCGGCAAGATCCAGTGGCGGGCACTGCAGGAGCTGGAGCAGGACCAAGGCGGAGATCAACCGGCCGCCGCCGGCAGCGTGGCCTGAACCAGAACAACGAGAACAACGAGAACGATGGGAGACATCATGAAGACATCGAGACGAAACTGGCTGGGCCAGGCGGCAGTGCTGGGCGGCGGTGCATTGCTGGGCGGATGGCAGTGGCCCGCGCAGGCGCAGGGCACCTATCCGGCGCGGCCCATCCGCATGGTGGTGCCTTATCCCGCCGGCGGCGGCACCGATACCATCGCACGCATGATCGGCCAGCGCCTGACCGAGGCCTGGGGCCAGCCGGTGGTGGTTGACAACAAGCCCGGCGCCAGCGGCATGCTCGGCAACGACATCGTGGCCAAGGCCCCGCCCGACGGCTACGCGATGCTGCTCGGCATCACCGCCATGATCCAGTCGCCCAGCCTGTACAAGCGCATCCCGTACGACGTGGCCCGCGACTTCGCGCCGGTTTCACTGCTGGCCAGGTCCTCCGACCTGTTCGTGGTGCCCAACCGGGTGGCGGCCACCACGCTCGCCGAGTTCGTGGCCCTGGCCAAGGCCGGCAAGCTCAGCTACGGCTCCTACGGCAACGGCACCTCCTCGCATTTGCATGGCGAACTGCTCAAGATGCAGGCGCACGTGGACCTTGCACACATTCCTTACAAAGGCGCCGCGCCGCTGATGAGCGACGTGCTGGGCGGACAGGTGGATTCGGCGTTTGTCGATGTGACCTCGGCCAATAGCTACCTGAATAGCGGCAAGTTCAAGATCCTCGCCATCACGGGCACCCAGCGCTACAAATCGATTCCCTCGGTGCCGACTTTCGCCCAGGCCGGCTTCTCCGGGTTTGAGCCGAACGGCTGGTTCTCGATGTTCCTGCCCGCCAATACGCCGCGCGACGTGGTTACCCGGCTCTCCACCGAGATCGCCCGCATTGTGCGGCTCCCGGACATCTCGCAAAAGCTGGTGGCGATGGGGCTGCAGCCGGTGGGCTCGTCCCCGGAGGAACTGGCCGCGGTGATCGCGACGGACACGCCCAAGTGGGCGCGCATCGTCCGCGACGCCAACATCCAGCTTGACTGAAGCGCCGATTTTATGACTGCTACCGCATATATTCACCGGGGCCACCCAGAGGAGTTCGCCATGGAGACCATTCGCTACGCCGTTGCCGACGGGGTTGCCACCCTCACGCTTGACTTCCCGAAGCGCAAGAACGCGCTGAACGGCACCATGCGCCGCGAGATCGGCGAGGTCGTGCACCAGTTGCGCCAGGACACCAGCGTGCGCGCGCTGATCCTCACCGGCGCGGGCACGGATTTCTGTTCCGGCGGCGACATCAGCTCGATGCAGGGCGAAATCAGCGCTGAGCAGGGCCGCCAGCGCCTGGCTGCGATCCATCCGTGGCTGGAAGACCTGATCCACCTCGACCGTCCCGTGATCGCGGCGGTGGACGGCGCGGCCTATGGCGCCGGCTTCAGCCTGGCACTCGTGGCCGACATCATCCTGGCCACGCCGCGCGCGCGCTTTGGCCTGCCTTTCCTGCGCCTGGGACTGATCCCGGATTGCGGCGTGTTCTACACGCTGCCGCGCATGATCGGCCTGCAGCGCGCCAAGGCGTTGATGTTCTCGATGCGTGAACTGAGCGCCGCAGCGGCGCTGGAGCAAGGCGTCGTGATGGAAATCGTGCCGCCGGAGGCGCTGCAGGCGCGCGCGCTGGCGCTTGCCTCGGCCTTTACCGAAGCCTCGCCGGTGGCGGTTGCGCTGACCAAGAAAGCGCTCAATGCCTCGCTGAACCAGGACCTGCACAGCATGCTGGAGATGGAGGCGGACGGCCAGGGTATCGCTTTCGCCACCGCGTACCGCCAGGAGGCCGCCACGCGCTTCCTGGAAAAGCAGCCGCCGCGCTATCGCTGGCCCGACTGAACAACCCCACAACCCCACAAGCACACAACAACAAGCGCGTGGTGCTGCAACGCAACACCGGTATCACGCGCAACACCGGCAACCATCAAGGAGAACAACATGGGAAATTCCGACAAGAACATGGCGATGGCCGCCCGCAAGGTGCCCTGGATGAGCGAAGACCTGGTCATGTTCCAGGACACCGTACGCCGCTTCGTGGAGCGCGAGCTGGTGCCGAACGAGGCGCGCTGGGCCGAGCGCGGCTACATCGACCGCGAAGTCTGGAACCGCGCCGGCGAGGTTGGCCTGCTGTGCGCCAGCATTCCCGAGGAGTACGGCGGCGGCGGCGGGAACTTTGCCCACGAGGCTGTAATCTGTAACGAAATGGCACGCGCCATTGCCACCAGCCTGGGCAATGGCGTGCACAGCGGCATCGTGGCCCATTACTTGCTCAACTACGGTACCGAGGCGCAGAAGCGCAAATGGCTTCCGCAGATGGCTTCAGGCGCCATGGTGGCCGCCATCGCCATGTCGGAGCCCGGCGCGGGTTCGGATCTCAAGTCGGTACGCACCCGAGCGGTGCGTGAGAAGACCCAGAACGGAGACATCTATCGCATCAACGGTGCAAAAACCTTCATCACCAATGGCTACCATGCCGATCTCGTTTGCGTGGTGGCCAAGACCGATCCCGATGCCGGCACGAAAGGGGTCTCGCTCATCATGGTCGAGACCCGGGACCAGCCTGGCTTCAGGCGCGGCCGCATTCTGGAAAAAATCGGGCAGAAGGGCCAGGACACCGCCGAGTTGTTCTTCGACGACGTGTGCGTGCCGGTGGAGAACCTGCTGGGCGACGAGGAGGGCAAGGGCTTCTATCAACTGATGCAGCAACTGCCGCAGGAGCGCATGATCATCGCCCTTGGTGCGGTGGCGAGCATGCAGCGCGCGATCGAGCTCACCACCGACTACGTACGCGAGCGGCAGGTGTTTGGAAAACCGCTGATCGATATGCAGAACACGCGCTTCAAGCTGGCGGAGTGCAAGACCGAGGCGACCATTGCCGCCACGTTCGTCGATGATTGCATGGTGCGCTTGCTGAGGGGCGAGCTCGATGCACCCACCGCGGCCATGGCCAAGTGGTGGTGCTCGCAGAAGAACTGCGAAATCATCGACGAATGCCTGCAACTGCATGGCGGGTACGGCTATATGCTCGAATACCCGATCGCGCGCATGTACGCGAACGCGCGGGTCAGCAAGATTTATGGCGGCTCCAACGAAATCATGAAGGAGCTGGTGGCCCGCACGCTGTGATGGCGGGCGCTGGGCTGCGCGATTAGCCGCTCATGCCAATGTCGTAGTGCGTTGGAAGTAGGCTGGCCGCAAAGCCCCGCGCAGCGCGGGTTGCGAGGGGAAGAGCGCGTATTCCGTTACAAAAGCAGCTGTGCACGGAATATCGGAAAGGTGTAATGTGTGTCACAAGACATGGTTCAAATGCCCGTCGCGAGTGGGGCCTGGAGTGGTGGTACGGTGAGCCGAGCTGATTCGTTGCGCCGTTGCAAACGCAGTTGAAAAGTTCGTCAACCGACTCTCAGCCTTCGCCGTTATTTGACTATGATGAAGTAAAGATTTCGCAACATGGCAGCACCGCCAAGCCGGGGTGGCGGAGCCGCAAAAGCTGCCGCGAGATCTTAGGTTGTAGTAGATCTACCTTCGCCTCGGACGGGACTCTGACGGGAGTGAGGTATGGACATTTTCGGCCACTACGCCACACGCTTCGAAGCTCGCAAGGAAGAGGAATACAGCATCCAGGAGTATCTGGATATCTGCAAGAAGGATCCTTCCGCGTATGCGACCGCGGCCGAGCGCATGCTCGCCGCCATTGGTCAGCCTGAGCTGGTGGACACCCACCACGACCCTCGGCTGTCCCGCCTGTTCTTCAACAAGGTCATCAGGATTTATCCGGCCTTCCGCGAGTTCTACGGCATGGAAGACACGATCGAGCAGATCGTCGCCTTCTTCAAGCACGCCGCGCAGGGACTCGAGGAGCGCAAGCAGATCCTCTACCTGCTCGGGCCTCCCGGAGGCGGCAAGTCCTCACTGGCGGAAAAACTCAAGGCGCTGATGGAGCAGGTTCCCATCTACGCGCTGAAGGGTTCGCCCATCCATGAATCGCCGCTCGGGCTGTTCTCCCCCGAGGAAGACGGCAAGATCCTGGAAGAGGACTACGGCATCCCGGTGCGCTATCTCAACACCATTGCCTCGCCCTGGGCGGTCAAGCGCCTGCACGAGTTCAACGGCGACATCACGCGCTTTCGCGTGGTCAAGCTGCGCCCCTCGGTGCTGTCGCAGATTGCGATCTCCAAGACGGAGCCGGGCGACGAGAACAACCAGGACATTTCGTCGCTGGTGGGCAAGGTCGATATCCGCAAGCTGGAGGATTTCCCGCAGGACGATCCGGACGCTTACTCGTATTCCGGCGGGCTGTGCCTGGCCAACCGCGGGCTGCTCGAGTTCGTGGAAATGTTCAAGGCCCCGATCAAGGTGCTGCACCCGCTGCTGACCGCCACCCAGGAGGGCAACTACAAGGGCACCGAAGGCTTCGGCGCGATCCCCTTCGACGGGGTCATCCTCGCGCACTCGAACGAAGCCGAGTGGACAACCTTCAAGGCCGACAAGAACAACGAGGCTTTCCTCGACCGGATCTACATCGTCAAGGTGCCGTACTGCCTGCGCGTGTCCGAGGAGGTGAAGATCTACGACAAGCTGTTGCGCAGCAGTTCGCTGTCGGCCGCGCCGTGCGCGCCCAACACCTTGAAGATGATGGGACAGTTCGCCGTGCTCACCCGCATCAAGGAGCCGGAGAATTCAAACATCTTCTCCAAGATGCGTGTCTATGACGGCGAGAGCCTGAAGGATGTCGACCCCAAGGCCAAGTCGTACCAGGAGTATCGCGACTACGCCGGCATCGATGAAGGCATGAACGGCTTGTCCACGCGTTTCGCCTTCAAGGTATTGTCGAAGGTCTTCAACTTCGACAATACCGAGGTAGCCGCCAATCCGGTGCACCTGCTCTATGTGCTTGAGCAACAGATCGAGCGCGAGCAGTTCCCGCCGGAGCAGGAAGCCAAGCTGCGGTCGTACATCAAGGAGTATTTGACCGCACCGTTCGTGGAGTTCATCGGCAAGGAGATCCAGACCGCTTACCTGGAGTCATACTCCGAATACGGCCAGAACATCTTCGATCGCTACGTGGTGTTTGCCGACCTGTGGATCCAGGACCAGGAATATCGCGACCCGAATACCGGCGAGATTCTCGATCGCAACGCGTTGAACGACGAGCTTGAGAAAGTCGAGAAGCCCGCGGGGATATCCAACCCCAAGGACTTCCGCAACGAGATCGTCAACTTCGTGCTGCGCGCGCGGGCCAACAACGCGGGCAAGAACCCCGCGTGGACCAGCTACGAGAAGTTGCGCATGGTGATCGAGAAGCGCATGTTCTCTACCACCGAAGACCTGTTGCCCGTGATCTCGTTCAACGCCAAATCCTCTCGCGAGGATCAGGACAAGCACGCGAACTTCGTCAACCGCATGGTTGAGAAGGGATACACCGCGAAGCAGGTCCGCTTACTTGTGGAGTGGTATTTGCGCGTAAGAAAATCATCGTAACGGCGCCTGAACGAGGCCTCTAAACGAGGGCAAGCATATGGCCACGGTCATCGATCGGCGCGAGAACGGCGGCAACAAGAGTGCCGTCAACCAGCAACGCTTCATCAAACGCTACCGCGAACAGATACGCCAGGCGGTAGCGAAGGCGGTGTCCGGCCGGAAGATCATGGACATCGAGCAAAGCGGGCAGGTGTCCATTCCGGTCAAGGACATCTCCGAGCCCGCCTTTCACCACGGCCAGGGCGGCCGGCGGGAGTGGATCCACCCGGGCAACAAGAAATTCGTCCGGGGGGACAGCTTCGACCGCCAGCAGCAAGGTGGGGGTGGGGGCGGCTCCAAGGCGAGCGATTCGGGTGAAGGCGAGGATGATTTCGTCTTCAGCCTGTCGCGCGAGGATTTCCTCAATTTCTTCTTCGAGGACATGGCGCTGCCGGACATGGCCAAGCGCCACCTTGCCAAGATCGCCGAGGTCCGCAAGGTCCGGGCTGGCTTCTCGATCGACGGCACGCCGTCCAACCTGTCCATCCTGCGCACGATGCGAAGCTCGCTCGGGCGGCGCATTGCCTTGTCCAGTCCTTACCAGAAAAAGCTCGCGGTGCTGGAGCAGGAGTATGGCGAGGTGCTGGAGCAGGACGGGCCTTACTCGGCACGGGCGCTGGAGCTGATGAAGGAAATGCGCCACCTGCGCGCCCGCGTGGAGCGCGTGCCCTTTATCGAAAAGCTCGACCTGCGCTACAACAACCGTGTGCTGAAAAAGCGCCCGCAGGCACAGGCGGTGATGTTCTGCCTGATGGATGTGTCCGGGTCCATGGATGAGAGCCGCAAGGATCTCGCCAAGCGCTTTTTCATGCTCTTGTACCTCTTTCTCAAGCGCAACTACGATCGCATCGACGTGGTGTTCATTCGTCATCACACGGTGGCCAAGGAAGTGAACGAGGAAGATTTCTTCCATTCGCGTGAATCCGGTGGTACGGTCGTATCGAGCGCGCTCAAACTGATGGTCGAGGTAATTCACGACCGCTATCCCGCCAGCCAGTGGAATATCTACTGCGCCCAGGCCTCGGACGGCGACAACTGGGCGGGTGACTCGGAGTTGTGCGGGCGCTTGCTGCGCGAGTCCATCCTGCCTCTGGTGCAGTACTACGCCTATGTGGAAGTGGCTTCGGAAGAGCCGCAGAACCTGTGGGAAGAGTATGTGGCGGTCAAGGACCGGCATGAGAACTTCGCCATGCAGCGCATCATCGGGGCGGACGAGATCTACCCCGTGCTGCATGACCTGTTCCAGAAGAAGGCGGCATGGCCATCCAGCCGCTGAAGCCGCCCTGGTTTCTTTGCAGGTGTTTTCCCCTCTCCCGCTTTGCGGGAGAGGGGCGCAACCCTAGCTTCACCCGCAACGGGGGTCGTAAATGGCATATCTCTCTACCGGCTCGGAGTGGACCTTTGAGCTGATCCAGCGTTATGACCGCGAAATCGCACGCATTGCCGGCGACTTCGGTCTGGACACCTATCCCAACCAGGTTGAGATCATTACCGCGGAGCAGATGCTCGATGCCTATGCGTCGTCCGGCCTGCCGGTGGGCTACAGCCATTGGTCGTACGGCAAGCATTTCCTCGCGTCCGAGCGCAGCTACCAGCGCGGGCACATGGGCCTGGCCTACGAGATCGTCATCAACTCGAATCCCTGCATCGCATACCTGATGGAGGAGAACACCATGCCCATGCAGGCGCTGACCATCGCGCACGCCTGTTACGGCCACAACTCCTTCTTCAAGGGCAACTACCTGTTCCGCACCTGGACCAATGCCGACGCCATCATCGACTACCTGCTGTTCGCCAAGAACTATGTAGCCGAATGCGAGCAGCGCTACGGCGAGCAGGAAGTGGAACTGCTGCTGGATTCCTGCCACGCACTGCAGAACTACGGCGTGGACCGCTACAAGCGGCCCAAGAAGCTCTCCATTGCCGAGGAGCAGGCGCGCCAGACCGAGCGGGAGAGCTATCTGCAGATGCAGGTCAACGACCTGTGGCGCACCCTGCCCAAGCACCGCGCGCACGCGCTGGAAGACGATGAAGGGTTCGAGCGCGACGCCGCCTTCCCGCCGGAGCCGCAGGAAAACCTGCTCTACTTCATCGAGAAGAACGCGCCCAAGCTGGCGCCGTGGCAACGCGAGATCGTGCGCATCGTGCGCAAGATCGCGCAGTACTTCTACCCGCAGCGCCAGACCAAGGTCATGAACGAAGGCTGGGCCACGTTCTGGCACTACACCATCCTGCACCAGCTGTACGAAGAAGGCCTGGTCAACGACGCCTTCATGATGGAACTGCTGCAGGCGCACACCAATGTGATTTACCAGCCGCCATACAACAGCCCCTACTACAGCGGCCTCAACCCGTACACCGTGGGCTTCCTGATGTTCCAGGACCTGCGCCGCATGTGCGAGCACCCGACCGAGGAAGACTACCGCTGGGCGCCGGAGTTTGCCGGCAGCGACTGGCGCAAGACGCTCGACTTCGCCATGCGCAACTTCAAGGACGAGAGCTTCCTGCTGCAGTTCCTGTCGCCGCGCGTGATCCGCGAGCTCAAGCTGTTCTCCGTGCTCGACGACGACCGCGAAGGCAAGCTGCGCGTGACCGCCATCCATGACGACGAAGGCTACCGGAATATCCGCCAGTTGCTGGCCAACCAGTACGACCTGTCGAACATGGAGCCCAACATCCAGATTACCAATGTGGATGTGGGCGGAGACCGCTCCCTGACCCTGCGCCACCTGCAGAACGACCGCCGCCCGCTGGCGCAGAACTTCGACGAGGTGATCCGCCACGTCACGCGGCTGTGGGGCTTTACGGTGCGCCTGGAAGTGGCCTATGAAGATGGCCGGCGCGAATCCAAGTACGAATGCAAGCCGGAGCGCCGGCATCGCAAGGCGGCTTGAGCGGGCATCGCAGCGTCAGCCTGCGCGGGCGGTGGATGACACCGCCCGCATGATGGCCTGCGCGGCCCATAAGCCGGTGGCCGCGGCAGCGTCCGTGTAGGGCGCATTCACGTAGTCCCCCGCCAGGAAGACCCGTTGCCGCGATGCCGGCGCACGGCTGCGGTACGCCAGCACGTCGGCGGCGCGGCCGACCGGCACCGTGGGCATCGCCTGCGCCCAGCGCGTGATCAGGCAGTCCCGTAATTGCCGCGAGATGCCCGGCAGGTAATGCTCGACCTCGGGCAGCACGTCGGCGAGGATTTGCGCATCGCTCGCGCCCAGCCGATCCGCGGCGGCGCGGTCTTCCAGCATGACCTGGATGACTTGCCCATGTCCGCCGGCGGGACGCGCCAACGGGTGCTTGCCGGCGTCCAGCGCCAGCGCGGCCACGTATCGGCGCTCGGCACGCGGCACCAATACGCCGTAGACGCCCGCCAATGCCGCCGGCACATGAAACCCCGGCCGTGTGAGCAAGGACAGGTTGATGGTGCGGCTGTAGGGCGTCGCCAGCAGGCGGCGCTCCAGCGCATCCCCGCCTGTCCAGGCTTGCCGGGCAACGGGTGCCGGCAGGGCGCACACCACGTAGTCGGCCGTGGCTTCGAAGCCCGCGCCGCTCACCACCACGCCCGCGTCCTGCTGGCGGATCGAGTCGACCTGCCGCCCGGTCTCCACCTGCAACGTGCGCGCCAGCGCGCGTGGCAGGCTTTGCATGCCGCCGGCCAGCGAAGTGTTGGCACAGCGGCGCCAGCCGAAGCCGCTGGCCAGCAGCATCAGCGCGGCGGAGGACGATTCGGGCGTGAGGAAATAGAACCCCTGCAACAGCGGCTCCGTGACATAGGCGAGCGCCTCGCGGCAACCACGCTGGCCAAGCCATTCGCTGGCGGAACCCGCATCGTAGCGCGCCCATTGGCCAAGGTCGTCGAGCGGCAGCGTGCGCAGCGCGCGGCCTTCGCGGCCCAGCGCCAGCCCCAGGCGCAGCCAGGCCGGCAATCCGAGCAGGCCGCTGCGCAGCGGGTCCAGCAAGCTTTGCGCGCGCACGCGGCGCGGCCGGCCTTGGCGCACCACCGCGTTGAGGTCGCTGGCGGCCAGCAGGCAGTCATCCGGGCCGCCGTCCGGGCCGCCGTCCAGGCCGAGTCGCTTCGCCAGCGCCGGCAGCACCGTGTAGCCGCTCGACAGGAATTGTGCGCCGCACTCGATGCCATGCGGCCCGAGGGTTTCGCTGCGCATGCGGCCGCCGACATCCCCGGCGGCCTCGAACACGCGCACCCGCGCGCCGGCGCGGGCGAGCGCATCGGCCGCGCACAGCCCGGCAATGCCGGCGCCGGCCACGATCACATCGGGGGCGCGGTGTGGGCCGGGTGAATGCACCGGCAGCGCCGATGCGGGCGGGAAGAGTGGAACAGGCGGAACAGGCGGAACGGGTGAAGGCAAGGAAGTGGCATGCATGGTCTGGGACTTGTCCGGTTAGCCCGTGCTTGGGGCACCGTGCGACAATCTATCGGCTTGCCGCGTCCCAGCCAATTCGCTTTCTCCTCAGATTCCATCATGTCCGCCGCCACCGAACCGCCGAAGCGCCGCCAGCCCTCGCAGCAGCGCGCGCAACATACCGTCCAAGCCATCTTGCAAGCCGCGGCGCAACTGTTTGCCGAGCACGAGATGCGTGCCCAGCCCGAGCCCACCACCGAGCAGATTGCTGCGCTGGCTGGGGTTTCGGTTGGCTCGCTTTACCAGTACTTTGCAGACCGCGCGGCAATTGGCCGCACCTTGATCGAGCACCAGCGCGAGGCGGCGCTGGTGGCCCTGGAAACGATGCTGGCCGAACGCCTGGCCGCCATGCCGGCAGCGGCGGGCCTGGCGGAGCCGCAAGCCGCGCGCGCTGCTCTGCGGGCCTATGTGCAGGCCTATGTGCTCAGCTTCGGTGGCTACGACGCGCATAGCCGCGCGCTGGCCCGCCTGGCCTGGCGCCATGATCGCGACGAGGATGCCGCGGCGGCACTGCGCCTGGCCAGCGAACGGATCGGCGCGCAGTTGCAGGCGCTGGGCATGAGCGCGCTGCGCTTGCCCGCCCCGGCCCAGATGTTCGCGCTCACACGGGCCTTGTTCGGGGTAGTGCGCTCGGCCGCGCTGGAGCGATCGCCCTTGCTCGGCAGCCCGGCCCTGGAGGACGAACTGGTTCGCCTGTGCTGGAGCCTGCTGCAGCGCGAACCCGACGCCGGCTGATCCTGGCCGGCCCCGGTCCCGTCCGGGGCTCAGGCCGCGTCGGTGCTCCAGCTTCGGGCCAGATCGACCACGCCCGTTCCAGGCTGGCCGCACACTGCCTCGCCCACCACCCTTGCCCAGTAAGCCTGCGACCCGTCCGCCAGCTGCCAGGCATGCAGGCGGCGGGTGTAGATCTGCAGGTCGTACTCCTCGGTGATGCCGATGGCGCCGTGCACGGCATGCGCGATGGCGGCCACTGGCGTGACGGCTTCGCTGGCGTTGAGCTTGCCGATGGCCGCGCGCAGCGGGTCCGGCTGCCAGCCGCCACCGGCGCAGGCGATCTGCGCGGCCATGCGCGCGGCGGTGACATGTTCTGCCATCACGCTGATCTGGTGCTGGATGGCCTGGAACTTGCCGATGGCGCGGCCGAACTGCTGGCGGTCGTTGGCATATTGCAGCGTCATGTCGAACACATGCGACATGGCGCCGGCCAGCTGCACAGCGTGCAGGCAGGCCCCGATCTGGCGCAGCGTGCCCGCGGGCAGCGTGAACGGTGGCAGTCCGTGCGATGCGGGGCGCGGCAGGACCACGGCCAGATCCGCATGGGCGCCGGTCGCACGCACTTGCGCGCGGGCGCGCGGCAGCAGCATGCATTGCGTGCCTTCCTGCACCAGGAACCAGGCCGCCTGCGCGCCGCCTGCGACGAGGACCGCATCCGTGGCGTCCTCTTCCATAGCGAAGCTCGCCAGCGCGATGGGCTCGGCCGGCACCGCCAGCCCGGCGGCGTGCAGCAGCGCACGCGCGAACAAGGTCTGGCCCAGCGGCACAGGCAGCGCGCGGCGGCCCAGCGCGAACAGCACCGGCGCCAGTTCGTCCAGCCGCAAGCCCGCCCCGCCGGCCGCCTCGGGCAGCAGGCAATCGGCAAAGCCGCTGTCTTGCAGTGACTGCCACAGGGGCAGGTGGTCTTCGCCGCGTTCTATGGCGCGGATGACGGCGGGCGTGCAGCAGTCGCGCAGCACGCTGTCGAGCGCGTCCGAGTAAGCGTTATGCATAGGGAACTCCGGTTCAGCGCAGGCCAAGGCCCCGGGCGATCATGCCGCGCAGGATCTCGCGCGTGCCGCCGCGCAGCGAATAGGACGGGGCGACCTGGCTGACGTAGGCCAGGGTGCGGTACAGGTCGGGGTCGGCGGCGAGGTGTGGATCGTCGCCTAGCGCGGCCTGTGCCAGTGCCGGAATGGACTGCTCGAACTCCGTGCCCAGGTCCTTGACCAGCGCGGCTTCCACTACCGGACTCTCGCCTGCGGCAAGCCGGGCGGTCACCGCCAGCGACATGGCCCGCAGCACCGCCAGCCGGCCAGCCAGCCGGCCGATGGTGACGGTGTCGCGCCGCGCGGCCGGCGCGCGCCGCAGCGCCGCGATCCAGGTATCGAGCAGCACCACGCTGGAGTACAGCCGCTCCGGCCCGCTGCGCTCGAAGGCCAGCTCCGCGTTGACCTGCTCCCAGCCGCTGCCTTCGCGGCCCACCAGGGCTGCTTCAGGCAGCATCACGTCCTCGAAGCTGACTTCGGAGAAATGCGCGTCGCCGGCCAGGTCGCGGATCGGGCGCACGGTCACGCCCGGCGCGGCCAGGTCGATGATGACCTGCGACAAGCCGCGCTGGCGGTCCTCACCCGTGCCGGAGGTGCGCACCAGCGCCAGCATGTAGTGGCAGCGATCGGCGTTGGTCGTCCAGATCTTGCGGCCGTTCAAGCGCCAGCCACCGTCCGGCTGCGGCGTGGCGCGGGTCGCGACGCTGGCCAGGTCGGAGCCGGAGTTGGGCTCGCTCATGCCGATGCAGAAGAAGGCCTCGCCCTTGCAGATGCGCGGGAGGTAGAAGGCCTTCTGCGCGTCGCTGCCGTAGCGCAGGATCAGCGGCCCGCTCTGGCGGTCGGCGATCCAGTGGGCCGAGACCGGCGCGCCGCAGGCCAGCAGTTCCTCCACCAGCACGAAGCGCGAGAACGGATCGAGCCCGGCGCCGCGATATTGCGCGGGCAAGGTGATGCCCACCCAGCCGCGCCGCGCCAGCGCGCGGCTGAAATCGGCGTTGAAGCCCATCCATGAACGGGCGCGGATCTCGGGCGCAAGGGCTGGCAGGTGTTCGGCCAGGAATGCCTTCACCTCGCGGCGGAAGGCGGCAGCGGCCGGCGGCAAGGCAGTCAGCTGGAACGTGCTGGGCAGTGAAGTCAAGACAGGGGTCTCCGTGTGGCTAGCGGCCGGCCAGCAAGCGCCGGGCGGAATACGTCATGACACGCTCATGGCGCTGGTTGAAGACTTCGATGTCCGAGTCCACCACGGCGCGGCCGTTGCGCGAAGTGGGGCGGATGCCGGTCACCGTGACCGTGGCCCAGATGGTGTCGCCCACCATCACCGGGGCATGGATCTTCTGCGTCAGCTCCAGCATGGCCAGCCCCGTGCCCTGGATCATGGTCTGCAGGATGAAGCCTTCGATCATGGCGTAGGTCAGCGCGGCGGGCACGGGCCGGCCATGGATGGCGCCGCTTTCATAGCCCGCTTCGATAAAGATCGCTTCCAGCATGCCGGTGACCGAAATGAAGTTGATCAGGTCGGTCTCGGTCACGGTGCGGCGGAAGGTCTGGAAGGCCTGGCCTTCCTTGATGTCTTGCCAATAAAAGCCCTGGCCGAGGCGGGGGAGTTGGGTATGGGGCACGGCGTCTCCTGTTGAGGGCCGCCATCGGCGGCCGGCTTCCTTTATGTTAGGAGCGGGAATGCGGCAGGGTTAGGCATTAGTGGCCGGCGACGCACAATAGGCCGCGCCGGTGCGGCCCAGCTCATCGATCTGCTCACCGCTCAGGCCCGCTTCGCCAAGCAGGCTGCGGGTGTGCTGGCCCAGGCGTGGCGGCAGCGCGCTCGCCGCGCGCTGGCCGTCAAAGCGCACCGGAGCGCCGGTAAAACGCAGCGTGCCCATGGCCGGGTCCTCCAGCGTGTCGAAGAAGCCCGTGGCGCGCAGGTGCGGGTCATCCACCAGCTCGGCGAGCTGGTTGACCCGCGCCACCGGGATCTGCAGCGTTTCGCATAGCGCCAGCCAGGCGGCGGTGGTGCGCGTGCGCACGATCTCGCCGGTCAGCTCATAGAGGGTTTCGATATGCTGCGTGCGCGCGGCGATGCCGGCAAAGCGCGGGTCGGCGGCCAGGTCGGGCCGGCCCGCGGCGGTGAAGAAGTCGCGCCAGTGCGCATCGGTGTACGGCATCATGCAGACGTGGCCGTCGGCGCTCTGGTAGGGCCGGCGCAGCGGCGCCAGCACGCGCGGATAGCCGGTGGGCCCGCGCGGCGGCTCGAAGTGCTGGCCATAGAGATGCTCGACCAGGTTGAAGGCCACCATCGATTCGAACATCGGCACTTCCACCAGGGTTCCCTTGCCGCCCTGGCGCTCGCGCCCGGCAATGGCGGCCGAGATCGACAGCGCCGCCACCAGAGCGCTGGTCTTGTCGGCCGCGATGGTGGGGAAGTAGCGCATGGTGCCGGTCTGCGCGGCCATCAACGCGGCATTGCCGGACAGGCCCTGGATGATGTCGTCGTAGGCCGGGCGCCCGCCGTAGGGGCCATCCTCGGCAAATCCCAGCAAGCTCACGTAGACCAGGCGCGGGTGGCGCGCCATCACGTCGGCGGGGTCCAGCCCGAGGCCGGCCAGTTTTTGCGGGCGCATGCTGTGCATGAACACATCGGCGCTGGCCAGCAGGCGCTCCAGCGCGGCCTGCGCCGCGGGCAGCTTGAGGTTGAGCACCACGCTTTTCTTGCTGCGGTTCACGCCCAGGAAGATGGCCGACATGCCATCCTCGGCGGCCGGGCCGGTGCGCCGCGTGGAGTCGCCCTCGGGGGGCTCCACCTTGATGACTTCGGCGCCGAGATCGGCTAGCCACTGGCTGGCGTAAGGGCCCATCACGACCGTGGATAGGTCGATCACGCGGATGCCTGAGAGGGGCAACATGCCTGGGTGTCTCCTGTCTGTTCTTGTGCCTGGCTTGCGCCGGGCGGGGTGCCCGGGGGCGCGCCGGATGCCACAGGGTAGATCAGGCGGGTCGCTTGCGTCTAATATTAGATTTTTAGGATTCGATATCTTCCAGATATCAATGCGGACATCAGCGTGGACCTTCGTCAACTTCAGCAGTTCGTCGCCCTGGCCGAAACCGGCAACTTCCACCGCGCGGCCGAGCGCCTGCACATGGCGCAGCCGCCGCTGTCCATCTCGATCCGCAAGCTCGAAGACGCGCTCGGCACGCCGCTGTTCGTGCGTACCTCGCGCGGGGTGCGGCTGACCCAGGCTGGCGAAGCCGCGCTGCATGACGCGCGGCGCGCGCTGTTCCATGCCGGCCAGGCTCGCGCGGCGGCGCTGGCGGCGGCGCATGGCGAGCGCGGCGCACTGCGCGTGGGCTTTGTGGGCTCGGCAACCTACGCCTTGCTGCCCAAGCTGATCCCGGCGTTTCGGGCCGCTCACCCGGGGATCGAGCTGATCCTGCATGAATCCACCTCGGCGTCGATCCTGGACCGGATTGAGCGCCATCAGCTCGATGCCGGGCTGGTGCGTTTTCCTATCTTGCACAGCGGCGGCTACACGCTGATGCCGCTGGAGAACGACGAGTTCGTGGCGGCGGTGCCGGCCGATAGCCGATTTGCCGAGCGTGACACGATTGCGCTCAAGGCGCTCGCCGGGGAACCCTTCATCATGCATCCCAGCGCCGAGGTGCCCAACCTGCAGGCCATCGCCATGCTGCTGTGCCAGCAAGCCGGGTTCGTGCCGCGTGTGACGCAAGAGGCGGTGCAGGTGCAGACCATCGTCAGCTTGGTGGAAAGCGGCCTGGGGGTGGCGCTGGTGCCCAGCGTGGCGGCGCGCTATATCAACCGGCGCGTGCGTTTCCTGCGGCTGGCCAGTCCGCGGCCGGCGGCGCGCATCGGCATCGCGCTGGCCACGTCCACGGATAGCGATGACCGGCAAGTGCAGCGCCTGCTGGAGGTAGCCAGCACCGTGGTCGCCTAGGCCGGCGGATCAGGCGCGCGCGCCACGCGCCGCGCCGGCGCGCTCCAGCGCCACGCCCGGCAGCAGGTGCAGCAGGCGCACCAGCTCGCTCTGGCGATGGGTGCCGGTCTTGCGCAGGATGTCGCGAATATGCACGCGCACCGTGTGCGGCGAAACGAATTCGTGGTCGGCGATCTCGGCCAGGGTTTCGCCGGCGGCAAGGCGGATGGCAATCAGGCTTTCCTTGCGCGACAGTCCGAACAGCGACGTCAGCACCGAACTGTCGAGCACCGAGCGCGATTCCGAATTGCCCATCAGCACCATCGCGAACGGCAGTTGCCACGGGCCTTCCACCGGCTGGCGGGCCACCAGCGGCAGCACGATGATGGGCACCGGCTGGCCACCCGACGTGATGTGCATCCACGAGCCGGCCGCCGCCTCGCCGCCACGGGATTGCATGGCGCGGTCGAGCAGCTTGTGCAGGGTGGCGTGCAGGGTCTGGTCGTGGGCTTTGAGCATGCCGTTTTCCAGCGCAAGCTGGCTGTCGGCCTGCACCAGCGCCTCGGCCCAGATATTGGCGTAGCGCACGCGCATATCGGCCTGCAGCACCATCACGCCGAAGTCGAGCGTATCCAGCCCGGCCAGGCCAAGGGCTGCCAGGCCGCTCAACTCGAAGTTGCGCTGTTGCATGCGCGCGGCGCGGGCCCAGTGCGGCAGCACGCGCGCGAGCCGCTTGCTGCGGTGGCTCGAGCCCTGCGCCCCGTCGAAACCGGTGTCCAGGCGGCCGCCCCGGTCCGTGCCGCCCATCAGCACGCAGACCTCGGCGGTATCGAGCAGGCGCACGCCATGCTCCAGGTCGGCACCATGCGCCGGCGCGCGCCAGGGCGCGCCGTCCTGCGGGTCGCCAGGGTGATCGCCCGCGAGCGCGCGCCTGGGCAGGCTCGCCAGCGCATGCAGGCCTTCCGGCACGTAGGTGCCCTGCGCCGGGAAGCAGCCATGCGGGGTGACGCCGAGGCGCGCTTGCCCGGACAGCTTGTCCCAGACCAGGTAATGCGGGCTTTCGATGTCGGTATAGCGGGAGAAGAGATCCAGCGCGGCTGGCATGGCGGTGACGTCAAGCGCCGACTCGTAGATCGAATCGATCAGACGATGGAAGTCTTCATCCGCCGACGGATGTTCGCCCATAGTGTTTTCCCCGGTGGCTCTCGCCTGATCCTGCTTTGCTCTTTTTATTGGCCCGCTGGTGGCGGTACGGCTGGCTCGCTGTGGCCGGCTCCGAGGTGGCAGGTGCCACCGGCGGGGTCAGGCGCCCGGTATGCCGGGTATGTCAGCGCTGCGCGTTACCGTGTGGCGGCATTATGCGCATGCGAGCATAACTTCGCAAACAGGGAATGTCGCCTGGGCAATCATTAAAAATTATTTCAGCGCTGAAATGCCCGCGAAGCGGGCGATGGCTGCGCGAGGCGTACCCGTTTCTGCGTGCGCTTTGCGAGCCGCGTAGCGACTCAGCCTGGCCCGGGCGCACCCTTTGAAAGCGCAGCGGCGCCCCCGGCGCCGGCTGCCAGCTCCGTGGCCTGCGCGTCCTGTGCCGGGGGGAGCCCCAGTCCGCCCTCGACCTGCACCGTCACCCGCTGCGTGGCCATGCTGATGCCATGCTGGTCGAACTTGCGCTTGAGCCGCACGTTGAACGCGCGCGTGATTTCCGCCTGGGTCAGCGGGCGGGTCCTGAACTGGGCCAGCACCACCGAGCCGTTGGGGTCGAAGCGATCGAGGCCCAGGATGTCGAGCCCGGAAAGCAGGTTGCGCGCGTAGCGGAAATCGCGCGCCACCTCGGCGCCGGTCTCGCGGATCAGCTCGATGGCCTGGTCGAGGTCGCTGCCGTACGCCACGCCGATGTTGAACACGGCAAAGGCATAGCCGCGCGACATGTTCTTGATGGCCTTGATCTGGCTGTAGGGCAGTATATGAAGCGCGCCCTTGCCGTCGCGCAGCTTGACGGTGCGGATGGTCATGGCCTCCACTGTGCCGATATGGTCGGGCACTTCCACCGAGTCGCCGATGGCGATCGAATCCTCCACCACGATGAACAGCCCGGTGATCAGGTCCTGCACCAGGCTTTGCGCGCCAAAGCCGATGGCCAGGCCGACCACGCCGGCGCCGGCGAGCAGTGGCGTCACGTTGACACCGAGGTTGGCCAGCACCACGATCAGCGTGATGACCAGCAGCGCGACGAACAACGCATTGCGCACCAGCGGCAGGATGGTCCTGGCGCGCAGGCTGGGCGCCTGCCCGCGGCCGTGCGCGGGCGTCAGCGTCTGGGTGATGGCCGTATCGATCAGCAGCCACAGCAGCCATGACAGCAGCACGGTGCTGGTCACGCTGAACACGGCCTCGCCGATGCGCTTGCCGAGCGCGGTGGATTCAATCGCCGAGATCAGCGACATGCCCCAGATCCGGCTGGCCAGCTCGAAGTAGGCGAACCAGATCACCACCCGCACCAGCGCTGTCGCAAAGCGCCCGAAGCGCGCCAGGTAGGCCGAGCGCTGGCGGTCGCGAAAGCGCGGCGCGCGGTGCGTGGCCTTGGGCGAACGGCCGGTGATCAGCGTTAGCAGCAGCGCGGCCACGAACAGCGCTACCGAGGCCACGGTGCGCTGCAGGAAGATGTCTGCGTAGCCTGTGGCCAGCAGCGTGCCGGCCACCGAGGCCACCACTACCGCCAGCACCGGCAGGTGCCAGCTCGCGCCTACCAGGCGCAACAGGTCCATGATTGCGGGATGCTCCTGGCGGAAAGCCAGCGGCCGGTTGCTGATGATCTGGCCGATCTGCCGGCGAAAGCGCAGCGTGAAGGCGCCGATCAGCAACGCCGCGGCGATGTTGGCCACGGTGGAGATCAGCGCCGACAGGTTGGTGCCAAGCGAGGCGATCACGCGCGCGTCGGTCGCGGCGTCGCCCAGCGCCGCCAGCGCGCCGGTGGTAAACAGCAGCCTGCGGGAGTGCAGCAGCAGGTCGCGCACCGCGTGGGCGCGGTGCGCCGAGGTAAACAGCGCGAAGATGACCTGGCACACCGCGCCCATCACGGCGCCGGCCACCACCGAATAGGCAATCACCATGCCGGCCATGCTGGCGGGCGAGCGTCCGAACATGCCGCTCGAGAGCAGCATCGCCAGGGCGAAGGCCACCACCCACGGCGCCACCCTGCGCAGCATGTAAAGCCCGACGTCCATCCAGGACGGCACTGCGGGCAGTTCATGGCGTACCGCTGGCTGCAGGCGCCGGTTGCGCACGCGCCTCACCGCCTCCCGCAACAGCCATCCGGCGAAGAACCAGGCCGCGAGCACGGTGGAGAACTCCCGTGCCGATTGCCAGGGCGAGCGCGTCCCGTTCATGGTCAGTGCGGCCAGCCACTCCTCGCCCGCGAAATTGATGCGCCAGCGCCAGTAGTGCCACGGCCCCTTGTCCTTGCCGAGCGACGTATCGAGATGGTCGACCGCCTCGGCCAGCGCTCCGAGCAGGCCGGGTTGTGGCGCCG
Organism: Cupriavidus sp. UME77; assembly: GCF_014170355.1. Taxonomy (NCBI): domain Bacteria; kingdom Pseudomonadati; phylum Pseudomonadota; class Betaproteobacteria; order Burkholderiales; family Burkholderiaceae; genus Cupriavidus; species Cupriavidus sp. UME77. Next base: position 18,666 of record NZ_LZZU01000001.1, on the reverse strand, counting down.
ACGCCGCACTGGCCCCGGCTATGCCCTTGCGCAGCGTCTGCAACTGGTCGACCAGGGCCTTGCGGTCCTTGTCGCTCTGCAGCGTGGTGATGACCTGGTCGAGCGATTGCGCGAGCGGCTCGCTGGCCGCGGGCTGCGAGGCCGGCGCGGACTCGGCCTTGACGACCGCCGCCAGCGAGGCCAGTCCGGCCGGCGCCGCCAGTGCTGGCTGCGCTGCAAGCGCGGCCAGCGCCAGCCAGATCATCGGCATCAGCATCGACACCAGTGCGCGTGGCCGGCATGCGGCCGGTAATGTGAATTGGGACCTGATCACGAGCGTCATCTCATGCGGGTAGAGAGTGCCGGGCAACCCCCGGGGGATGCCTGACACTGTAGCGCATTGCGGATACCGCACACGCCGCGGATTCGTGCGGCGCCGCAATCGACGTTGCCGCTCGCGCAGGGCGCCCGGCAAGGCGTGTTGCATGGCAGCAGCAGCGGGTGGCGTGCAGCAGGCGTACCATGGCAGCGAGTCCGTGCCGGCCACTTGCGGTCAACGGAGTGATGGTGCGGGCCGTTGAGTGAGGTATTGCGTGTCGGTCGGGTTGCGGCTGTATGCAGCCCTGTCGTTTCGTTGTCCCAATGGCATTGTTACCGCAGGAGCCTGTCATGAATGCTATGAAAGTCTTGAACGCTGTTACCGCCGTTACCGCCTCGCCCGCCGCGTTTGGCCGGCGCATCGGCTTGCCCATGCTGCTGGCCGCAGCGCTCATCGCCTCGGTCCCGCACCTGGCGCGCGCTCAAACCACGCCCGCGGCTCCCGCCGCTGCCGCGCCGATGGCCAAGCCGGTCGCGCCCACACCCGCACCCGCAGCCTCCATGCCGATGGCCAAGCCGGCCGCGCCCGCCGCCGCCGCGGCACCGGGTGGCGGCCCTGGGCAGGTATGGGCCAACAAGTCTTCCAAGGTCTATCACTGCCCTGGAACGAAGTACTACGGCAAGACCAAGAACGGCGCTTATATGAGTGAAGCCGACGCCACCGCACAAGGTTTCCACGCGGATCACGGCAAGGCATGCAAGTGAGCCGCGCGAAGCGCCGCCGGGAGGGCATGACATGCACCTGATCTGGATCATTCTCATCGGCTTTCTCGCCGGCCTGGTGGCGCGCCTGCTCGCGCCCGGGCGCGGGCCAAGCGGTTTTTTCCTGACCGCCGGCCTGGGCATCGTCGGCTCGCTCGCAGCAACCTTCCTTGGGCAGGCGTTGGGCTGGTACCGCCCTGGCCAGTCCGCCGGCTTTGTCGGCGCCGTGCTGGGGGCCGTGATCCTGCTGGCGCTGTATCACCTGGCTACGCGGCGCTAGACAGGTCGCGGATTCTTCAAGTGGCCAATGCTGCTGCCCGCGGGCAGCAGCATTCGCGCCGCGCGCAGGCGTGCCCACGCTCTCATGCGCTTGATGTGCTTCATGTGCTTTCGTGCATTCGTCGCTTCGGACGATGCGTTGCGCGCCGTCATCCCTGAATCTCCATACCACGCTGGCAAGCCCGTTCATTCGGCTCGCCGGACTCAGGCATTCCGCCCAGGCGTAGCGCTGCGCGCCGACGGGGAACGGGGAATGCGGGGAATGGTTCAGCGCAGATTCAATACACATCATCAACACACATCAAGACAACGCGGAGACAAGATGGAACTCAATGCATCGGTAACGGCAGTGATCACGGGCGGCGCGTCGGGCCTGGGCGAGGCCACCGCGCGGGCGCTGGCGGCGCACGGCGTGCGTGTCGCGCTGTTCGACATGAATGCGGAAAAGGGCGAGGCCGTGGCGCGCGAGCTCGGTGGCGTGTTCTGCCAGGTCAACGTGACGTCGGAAGCCGAGGTCGAAGCCGGCTTCGCCAAGGCGCGCGCTGCGCTCGGCCAGGAACGCATCCTGGTGAATTGCGCCGGCACCGGCAACGCCATCAAGACCGCATCGCGCGCCAAGGAAGCGCCGGACCAGATCCGCTTCTTCGCCTCGGACGCGTTCGAGCGCATCATCCAGATCAACCTGATCGGCTCCTTCCGCTGCCTGGCGCGCTCGGCCGCCGGCATGCTCACGCTGGATGCGCGCGACGGCGATCGCGGCGTCATCATCAATACCGCCTCGGTGGCGGCACAGGACGGGCAGATGGGCCAGGCGGCGTACTCCGCCTCCAAGGCCGGCGTGGTCGGCATGACCCTGCCAATCGCGCGCGACCTGTCTGGCGAAGGCATTCGCGTCAACACCATCATGCCCGGCATCTTCAACACGCCGCTCTTGCAAGGCGCGCAGGAACACGTCAAGGCAGCGCTGGCCGCCTCGGTGCCGTTCCCCAAGCGGCTCGGCGCGCCGGAGGAGTTTGCCTCGCTCGCGCTGGAGATGTGCCGCAACAGCTATTTCAACGGCGAAGCGGTGCGGCTCGATGGCGCCATCCGCATGGCCCCGCGCTGATCCGGCAGTTCACAACAATAATAAGGACGCGCGCATGCAGCAGGACCGAGAGAAGGAGACGCTGATGGATTTCAGTTACCTGACCACACTGCCGCATGCGCTGCGCCACTTCGCGCAGCGGCGGCCCGATGCGGTGGCCTATGCTTTCGAAGGCAGGCTGACCACGTATCTGGCGCTGGACCGCCAGAGCGACCGTGTCGCCCAGGCGCTGGCGGCAGCGGGCATCGGGCCCGGCGACCGCATCGGCTATATCGGCAAGAACTCCGATCACTACTTCGAGCTGCTGCTGGGGGCAGCCAAGATGGGCGCCGTGATGGCGCCCGCGAGCTGGCGCCTGGCGCCGCCGGAGGTGGGATATATCGTCGGCCACTCCGATGCCGCGCTGCTGTTCGTGGGGCCGGAATCGGCAGACATGGTGCGCAAGCTGCTGCCCACGCTGCCGCTGGTGCGCGAGGTGATCGCCATGGAAGGCGGCCAGCCGGACTGGCCCGCCTACGTGGCCTGGCGCGACGCGCAGGCGCCCACGCCACCGGCGCACCAGCCCGCCGCGCACGACGTGGTGCTGCAGCTTTATACGTCGGGCACCACTGGCCGCCCCAAGGGCGCCATGCTGACCCACCGCAACCTGACCGCCGGCACCGAGGCCAGCGAGCGCGAAGATATCTCGTGGTCGCGCTGGACGGACGACGATGTCTCGCTGGTGGCCATGCCGGTGGCGCACATTGGCGGCTCGGGCTGGGGCTTGCGCAGCTTGCTCGCGGGGGCCAAGGGCGTGGTGGCGCGCGATTTCGATCCCGGCGCGGTGCTGGACTTCTTTGAGCGCGAGCGCGTCAGCAAGCTGTTCCTGGTGCCCGCGGCGATGCAGTTCGTGCTGCGCGATCCGCGCGCGCGCAGCATCGACTACTCCCGTCTGAAGACCTTGCTCTATGGCGCGGCGCCGATCCCGGCAGCCTTGCTGCGCGAAGGCATCGAAGTCTTCGGCTGCGGGTTTGCGCAGCAGTACGGCATGACCGAGACCACCGGCACGGTAGTGGCGCTGCCGCCGGAAGACCACACCACCGACGACGTGCCGCGCATGCGGGCCGCCGGCAAGCCGCTGCCCGGCGTGGAAGTGGTGGTGGTGGACTGGGAAGGCCGGCGCCTGCCGCCGGGCGAAGTCGGCGAGCTGATGATCCGCTCTCCGCAGAACATGGCCGGCTACTGGAAGCAGCCCGACGAGACCGCGCGCACCATCGACGCCGACGGGTGGCTGCGCACCGGCGACGCCGGCTTTCTCGATGCCGAGGGCTATGTCTACATCCACGACCGGGTCAAGGACATGATCATCAGCGGCGGCGAGAACGTGTATCCCGCCGAGGTCGAGAGCGCGATCTATGGCCACCCGCAGGTGGCGGATGTGGCCGTGATCGGCGTGCCCGACGAAAAATGGGGCGAGGCGGTCAAGGCCATTGTCGTGCCCCGTCCCGGACAGGCGCCGGATCGTGACAGCATCGTGGCGTGGGCGCGCGAGCGGCTGGCCGGCTACAAGATCCCCAAGAGCATCGAGTTTGCCGATGCGCTGCCGCGCAACCCCTCCGGCAAGCTGCTGCGCAGGAAGCTGCGCGAGCCGTATTGGGAAGGGTACAACCGGCGCGTCAACTGAGGCTGGCGCACAGCAATGCAAGACGCTCGGTACGCTGCGCCCTCCCATCTCACGGGAGAGCGCAGCGAGTCAGTGATCATCAGGACACATTGTTCTTGAATGCCGCCACCTGCCCCACGGAACGCGTTACGTAACGCGTAACACGCAGCCGGCCCGCCACTGGCTGGCAAGGGGCACCGCCAGGTCCCTCCTGCCTGGCACGCCCTCCCGCCAGCCGTTATGGCGCCTGCCTTTGCGGCCGGCGCCACCCCTGCCGCAATCCCCCTCGCATCCGCTGCGCTCAACGCCTTGCCGCTGGCACGCGGTTTGCGGTATTGCCTGTGACAACGCTGCCGCGAATACCAGCCAAGCTGGATGGGCATGTCGTTGCCAAAGGGGGAGCAGATGGAACCGGAACGCAGCAGCTCGCAAGGAGGCACGCAGTCATGAACGCACTCCTGCTTGAAGACAACCCGCTCCTGCGACTCGGCCTGCTGCGCATGCTGGGCGGCGTCGAGGGCCTGGGTCACGTGATCTGCGTGGATCCGGCCGATCTCGCCATGCTGCAAGGGCAGATGAATGATATCGGGCTGGTGATCCTCGGCTTGCCGCCAGCGCAGGATCGCGCGCTCGCGTTGCTGGAGACCGCGCGCACCGTGCTATCGGCGCAGTACCTGCTGTTGCTGGTCGATGGCGCGTTACCGCCCGTGTTGCCGCCGGATCTGGCGTGGGGCATCTGCACGTGGCTGCCCAAGGCGTCATCGCTGGCGGCGATCGGGGCGGCGATCCGGTTGGTGCTGGCCGATGAGGCGCAATGGCGCCAGCCGGCCCCACACCCCTCGGCGCCGTTGCAGGCACTAGCGACGGAAGGCGCCCGCATCGACCTGCTGCGCGACGAGGCGCGCATGTTGAGGCTCACGCCGCGCCAGTACGAGGTGCTGGTCTTGCTGTCGCACGGCTATCCGCTCAAGACCGTGGGCCGCCTGCTCAATATCTCGGTGGCGACCGTGAAGAGCCATGTCGCGCTGCTGTACCAGCGCCTGCAGGTCAGCAACAAGAGCGAAGCCATCCATGCCGCGCGCCAGCTCGGCGCCAGGTTCCAGACGGGCAGCAGCCACGGCAGTCATGATCGTGGCGCGGCCCGCGCCTGGCCCTAACCTCAGTTTCCCGTTCAGGAGAGCACCATGCGCAATCACACCGTGAGGGACGCGGAAATCGCTGCCGCCATCGACGCCACCCTGCTGCGCCGCCGGCAACAGTTCGACGGCCAGCCAGCCGCATGGCATGTGCTGTGCGAAGCGGCACACGTCGCCACGCTGGGCGAACCGGCGCGCCGGACCTTCATCGCGCGCGTGGCGGCCAGCCGTGGCGCCGATATCGCCCTGCGCCTGCTGCTCAAGGCGGAATCGATCCGGGCCACGGTGACCGCGGCGCTGGAAGCCGGCGAGGAGGTGGACGCCGGCCAGCCGGCCGCGCCCTTTGCCGAGTGCGTGGGCTGCAAGGATTGCGGGGATGTCGATGGGCCGGCAGCCGGCGAGGCCGCCGGGCAGGAACGCAGCCCGGCAGGCGGGCTGCTGCACTGACTTGGCTTGGCTTACAGCCCTAGCACCAGCTTGGCGATGATGTTGCGCTGGATCTCGTTGGAGCCGGCGTAGATCGATGCCTTGCGGTAGTTGAAATAGCGCGGCGCCAGCGGCGCAGCATGGTCGGGGCCCACCTGTGGTCCCGTGGCGCGTCCTTGCAATTCGCCCCAGCCGTCCTGCACGAAGGGCAGCGCGTACGGGCCGGCCGCTTCCACCGCCAGCTCGCTGATGGCCTGGATGGTCTCGGTGCCCACCAGCTTGAGCATGCTGGAGGCGGCGCCAATCGAGGTGCCCGACGTCACGTTGGAAAACAGCCGCAGCTCGCTTGCCTCCAGCGCGGCCGCGCGCACGTGCAGCTCGGCCAGCTTGCGGCGAAAACCCGGGTCGTCGAGCAAGCGCCCGCCATCCTCGCCGGGCTCTGTCTCCGCGATGCGGGCCACCTTGGCCAGTTGCTGGCGCAACATCGGGCCGTAGCTGCCGCCGCGCTCGAACTCAAGCAGGTATTTGGCGTAGGTCCAGCCCAGGCCCTCTTCGCCGATACGGTTTTCCACCGGCACGCGCACATCTTCAAAGAAGACCTGGTTGACTTCCTGCTGGCCCTCGACCGGGCCATCCAGCGTGGGCAGCGGCGCCACCGTGATGCCGGGCGTGCGCATGTCCACCAGCACGAAGGAGATGCCGTCCTGCCTGCGCGCGTCGCGGCTGGTGCGCACCAGGCAGAACATCCAGTCGGCCCACTGCGCGTGCGTGGTCCAGATCTTGGAGCCGTTGAGGATGTAGTGCTCGCCGTGCGCGTCGCTCCCGCGCTCGGCGCGCATCTGCAACGAGGCCAGGTCGGAGCCGGAGTTGGGTTCCGAGTAGCCCTGGCACCACCAGATATCGGAGCGCAGGATCGGCGGCAGGAAGCGCGCCTTTTGCGCCGGGGTGCCGTATTTCATGATCACCGGCGCCACCATCTTCAGGCCCATCGGCGACACGGTCGGGCAGCCGGCGGCAGCCGTCTCCGCCTGGAACAGGTAGCGCTGCGCCGGGGACCAGCCCGGGCCGCCATATTCCTCTGGCCAGTTGGGCGCGGCCCAGCCACGCTCGAACAGCTTTTTCTGCCAGCGCACCTGGCCTTCCTTGTCGAGGTAGCCATTCTTGGTGCGCGCCATCAGGGCCTTGAGGCCGGGGTCGAAGGCTTCCTTGATCCAGGCACGGACCTCGTCGCGGAACTGCAGCTCTTGCGGGGAGAAATCGAGATTCATCGATGGGCCTCGGGATGTTCGTCAGTGCGGGGCAGGAATGCGTGGGCTCACGCCGCGACCGGATACAGCAGGTCGGCGTAACGGCGCAGGTGGTGTTCGGCGGAGCCAAACTGCAGGTCGATCGCGGTGACGCGCTTGAAGTAGTGGCCAACCGCCAGCTCCTCCGTCACGCCCATGCCGCCATGGATCTGCACCGCGGCCTGGCCGACGAACCTGCCGGCCTGCCCGGCTTGCGCCTTGGCGGCGCTGGCCGCCAGCGCACGCTGTGTGGGCTGCGCACCGGCCTGCATGGCGGCGACTTGCGTCAGCGCCACGGTTTGCTCCAGTTGCACATACATGTCTGCCATGCGGTGCTGCAGCACCTGGAAGGTGGCAATCGGTACGCCAAACTGCTTGCGCTGGCGCGCGTAGTCGACCGTGTCGCCCAGCATGCGGCTCATGGCGCCGCCGGCTTCGGCGCACAGCGCTACCGCAGCCTCGTCGCTCAGGCGCTCGATCAGCGCCAGCGCCTCGCCCTCGGCGCCCAGCAAGCTGCCATCCGGCACGAAGACGTTGTCCAGGCGTATGTCGGCGGCCCGGGAGCCATCCACGGTGGGGTATTCCTGCAGCGTCACGCCGGGCGCGTTGCGCGCGAGCCAGAACAGGCTGATGCCGTCGCGGTCGCGCCGGCTGCCGCTGGTGCGCGCGCTTACCACAAGGTGCGTGGCCCATGGCGCGGCCACCACCACGGCCTTGTGGCCGTCAAGGCGCCAGCCGCCTTGCGCGCGGGCGGCGCTCGCCTGCACATCATGCAGGCAGTAACGGCTGCGCGGCTCGGCGTGCGCCCAGGCCACGGTGGCCTCGCCGCCGATGATGGCAGGCAGCCAGTTGGCGGCCAGCGTCTCGCTGCCATGCAGCAAGGCGCCGCCGCCGAGCACAACGGTAGACAGGTAAGGCTCGACCACCAGGTGGCGGCCGAACTGCTCCATCACGATCGTGTGGTCGACGGCATTGCCGCCGAGCCCGCCAAAGCGCTCCGGGAACGCGGCGCCCAGCAGCCCTAGCTCCTGCGCCAGGGCTTGCCAGCAGGACGCCCGCCAGCCAGCGGGCGAGCGGATTGCCGCCTGGCGGGCTTCGAAGCTGTAGTGGTCGGCCAGGTAGCGCGCGAGCGTGTCGCGCAACATCGATTGTTCTTCGCTGAATTGGAAATCCACGGTGGTTCCTTGGCGCGGTTGCTGGGGCACTTGCCATTATGTGAAGAGGCCGCTGGTTCGCATCGTCGGATGCGACGAATCGCCTTGGCGCGCGGCGCGCCGCACGGGCGGCCACCTCGGCGTTTGCGGCATTGCACCAAGGCGCGTTCGTCGCATCCGACGATGCCCGCCCGGGGTACCTGTCCCGACAATGTGCGGCACGCAATGCCATCCCTGCCGGTTCCGCGATACCGAAGTTTCCAACGCATCCAGTCACGCAGTCACCCATCACCTAGTTCGGCCACACCCACTTCCAGGAGGGTCAGTCATGCACCCGCATGTTCATGCGCAGCGCACCCCGGACAAGCCGGCCATCATCATGGCCGGCGGCACCGTCGTTACTTACCGCGAGCTTGACGAGCGCTCCAACCAGGCGGCGCGGCTGTTCCGCGACCACGGGCTGCAGCCGGGCGACCGCGTGGCCTTCCTGCTGGAGAACCACCCGCGCCTGTTCGAGCTGTGCTGGGGCGCGCAACGCTCGGGGTTGATCTACGTGTGCATCAGCACGCGCCTGAACGTGGATGACGCGGCGCATATCGTGGCCGACAGCGGCGCCAGGATGCTGGTCACCTCGCATGCGCAGGCCGCCGTGGCGCAGGGCGTGGCGGCAAAGGTGCCAGGCCTGGTCGCGCGCCTGATGATGGATGGCGCGGTGCCGGGCTTTGCCGCCTACGAGACGGCGCTGGCCCAGTACCCCGGGTGGCGCATCGAGGACGAATGCGCGGGCACCGACATGCTGTACTCCTCCGGCACCACCGGCCGCCCCAAAGGTGTCTTCACGCCGCCGGCCAACCAGCAGATCGACGTACCAGGCACCATGGTGCTGATGTGCCAGTCCCTCTACCAGTTCGGCACGGACACGCGCTACCTCTCGCCGGCACCGCTCTACCACGCCGCGCCGCTGCGCTACAACATGGCGGTGCAGCAGCTGGGCGGCACCTCTGTGGTAATGGAGCATTTCGACGCGCAAGCATTCCTGCGCTTGCTGGCACAGCACCGCATCACGCACACCCAGGTCGTGCCGACCATGTTCTCGCGCATGCTCAAGCTGCCCGAGGATGTGCGCCTGCGCCACGACGTGTCCTCGTTGCGCTTTGCTGTGCATGCCGCCGCGCCCTGCCCGGTGGCCGTCAAGGAGCAGATGATCGACTGGTGGGGGCCGATCATCTGGGAGTACTACGCCGGCACGGAGGGCAACGGTTCCACCGCCGTGGGTTCGGCCGACTGGCTCACCCATAAAGGCACGGTGGGCCGCGCCTCCGTTGGCCAGCTGCGCATCTGCGACGACAGCGGCGCGCTGCTGCCGCCGGGCGAGCCCGGCACCATCTACTTCGCCGAGGGGCGCAGCTTCGTCTACCACAACGATCCCGACAAGACCGCGCAGTCGCGCCACCCGGTGCACGCCGGCTGGACCACGCTGGGCGACGTCGGCTACGTGGACGAGGAGGGCTTTCTCTACCTGACCGACCGCAAGGCCAACATGATCATCTCGGGCGGGGTCAACATCTATCCGCAGGAGGCCGAGAACCTGCTGATGACCCATCCAGAGGTCATGGACGTGGCGGTGATCGGCGTGCCCAACGAGGACTTTGGCGAGGAGGTCAAGGCGGTGGTGCAGCCACTCGACATGGCGCGCGCCAGCCCGGCCCTGGCCGACGAGCTGCTGGCCTTTTGCCGCACCCATCTGTCCGCCATCAAGTGCCCGCGCTCGGTGGACTTCGCCGCCGAGCTGCCGCGCCTGCCCACCGGCAAGCTGCTCAAGCGGCTACTGCGCGAGCGCTACTGGGCGGGGCGGGAGAACAAGCTGGTATAGCTTGCTGGTGTGGCCGGCAGGGGGGGCGGTATTGGGGCCAACATTGGGGCCGGCATTTGGGCCGCCGGCCCGGCATCGCGGCCGCGTCGCGTGCCGGGCGGGCGTTTACGCCATAATCAGCCGTTCGATCCCTGGCGCATGTGGCGCCAGCAGCCGGCAACCATAAGCTGGCGCCGATCGCGTGGCATCCACTGCTCGTGGACGCCGCCGCCAACAGGAAGACACGGCGAATGGCAACAATCGAGGAGACCAGCGCGGGCCAACGGGGCGCCGCCCGCGCCGCCACGCTGGTGGCGAAGCTGCGCCCGCCCATGCTGACGCCGTTCCAGGTGGAGCGCCGCGCCATTTGCGACGCGGTGTGCGCGGCCGGCTTCGTCAAGCTGGTGCTGGTGCGCGCGCCGGCCGGGTTCGGCAAGACCACCGCCATGCTGCAATGCCGGGCGCGGCTGGACGCCGAAGGCGTGGCCACCGCCTGGCTCACGCTGGACCGCGCGGACAATGACGCCACGCGTTTTCTCGGCTCGCTCGAAGCGGCCTTCGAGCTGGTGCTGCGCAAGGGCGGCGCGCCGCTCGCCGCGGCCCAGCCAGCGGCGCAGTCGGCAGGCGAGCACGCGCTCGCGCTGATCGACCGCATGGCGGCTCACGACCGCCCCTTCACGCTGTTCCTGGACGACTTCGAAGCCCTGCAGAACCCCGCCGTGGCCGGACTGGTCTGGCAAGTGGTGGAGCAATTGCCACCCGGCGCCCGCCTGGTGGTGGGCACGCGCTGGGTGCCGGAGTCCGGGCTGGCGCGGCTGCGCGCGCGTGGCGAGCTGCTGGAGATCGAGCCGGCCCAGCTGCGCTTCACCGCCGACGAGACCGATTCCTTCCTGCGCCGCGCGCGCGGCCTGGCGTTGCAGCCCGCGGCCATCTCCACGCTGCACCGGCGCACCGAAGGCTGGGCCACGGCGTTGTGGCTGGCGTCGGTTGCACTGGAGCGGCGTGGCCAGCCGGACGCCTTCATCGCCGGCTTTTCCGGCTCGAACGCCGCGATTGCCGATTACCTGGTGGAGGACGTCTACCTGCACCTGCCCGATGCGGTGCGTGCATTCCTGTTGCGCACGTCCATCCTCGACCAGCTGAGCGGGCCGTTGTGCGATGCCGTGAGCGGCACCGCCGACAGCGAGGAAATCCTCGCCTGGCTGGAGCGGGCCAACCTGTTCCTGATGCCGCTGGATGGCGAGCGCCACGGCGGCGCGGAGCCGCCTGCTCAGACCCATCAGCCCAGTGTGCGCTGGTACCGCTATCACAGCCTGTTCTCCAGCTTCCTGCGCGCGCAGCTGCAGCAGGCCATGCCGCACGAAGTGCCCGCCTTGCAGATGGCCGCCTCGCGCTGGTACGAGCAGCAGGGCCGGCCGGTGCCGGCCATCGAGCATGCGCTGGCGGCCGGCGCGGTGGCCCACGCGCTGCCGCTGCTGGCGGGCAAGGTGGACGAGTTGCTGGCGCAAGGCCGCATGCGCCTGCTGACGCGCTGGCTGGACGCGGTGCCAGCCGACGCGCTGGCCGCGTGGCCCAAGCTGCAGATCGCCCATGTGTGGGCGCTGTCGTTTACGCGCGGCCCGGCCGATGCCATTGCGCTGCTGCAGACCATCCCGTTGGCCGGCGCCGAGGGCGACCTGCTGGCGCATGTGCGCGCGCTGCGCCATATGCTGCTGAACATGATGGACCGCTTCGACGAGGCGCGTGCCTGCAGCCGGGACGATCCGCTGCCACTGCCCATGGGCTATCCGTTCCCGGACTCCATCCTTGCCACCTCGATGGCGCGCATGGCCGCCGTCACCGGCGACTACCGCGAGGCGCGGCGCCTGCTGGGCGTGGCCCGCCAGGTGGTGCGCGGCTCCGACAGCAACTTCAACAAGATCTTCTCGGAATCGGTGGAGGGGCTGATCGACCTGCGCCAGGGCCGCCTGCAGCAGGCGCTGGCGCGGTTTCGCATTGCCGCCAGCACCATGCTGCCGAACCGCTACGGCCCGACCAACGGCAACGCCATGGCCGGCATCCTGCTGGCCGATGCGCTCTACGAGATCAACGAGCGCGAGCGCGCGGAGCGCCTGCTCACCGTGTACGTGCCGCTCGCGCGCGATCTCGGCCTGCCCGACCAGATCATCACCGGCCATACCGTACTGGCCCGCATCGCCTGCGACCGCGGCGACGTGGACGGCGCGCATGAATGGCTGGCCGCCCTCGAGCACCTTGGCCATCATCGCGGCCTGCCACGGCTGGTGCTGGGCGCCATGCTGGAGCGCGCCCGCCTGGCGCTGCTGCAAGGCAATCAGCATGCCGCCGAGCAAGCGCTGCAGCACGCAGCCGACCCGGCGCTGTGGCGCGCGCGTCCCGGCCTGAGCGCGGTCAGCTCTTTCGCCAACGACCTGGAAGACGTGGTCATGGGGCGCCTGCGGCTGGCGCTGTTCACCGAGCCCTCCGTGCGCACGCGCGAGGCCATCGAGACGGAACTCGCCGCCACCGAGCGCGCGCAACTGATGCGCAGGGCGCTCAAGCTGCGCATCCTGCTGGCGCTGGCCTGCCAGCGCAGCGGCGAAGCCCCCCAGGCGTTGCAGGCGATGGGCGAAGCGCTGCGCTTCGGCGCGGCGGAAGGCTTCATCCGCATTTTCGCTGACGAAAGCACGGACGTGCGCCGGCTGGTGGCCGAGGCCTGCCTGCGCCAGGGCAGCGCGTTGCCCGCAGGGTATGTGGAGCGCCTGCTGCAAGCCTGCGGCGGCGCGCCGGAGCCGGTGGACCCGGCCGCCATGCAGGCGCGCCATGGGCTGCTGGAACCGCTCACGCCCAAGGAGCAGAAAGTGCTGCAACTGCTGGCCGAGGGCTTCTCCAATGTGGCGATGGCGGATCGGCTCTTTGTCTCGGAGACCACGGTGCGCACCCACCTGCGCAATATCAGCGCCAAGCTGCGGGCCAGCAACCGCACGCAGGCGGTTGCCATCGCGCGGCAACTGGGCTTGCTGTAAGGAAGCGCGGGCGATTAGGCGAGCCCAGGCAGCGTCCGGGGGAATGTAAGCCCCTGCAGAGGGGCACACGGACGTGCCGCTGGCTTGTGGCCTTTCGTGCAAGCCGATTACGAAATCGGCATGGTCATGGTGCTTGGCCATTCAGCCATTCAGCCATTCAGCCATTCACCCGTTCACCGGCTCACCCGTTCAGATGCCGATGAACTCCGCATACTCCGCCAGCGGCGCGCGCGTGGCACGCAACTGGTTGACTGCCGCTGCCGGATCCTCGTAGCCGATTGCCATGCCGGTAAACAGCATACGTTCGGCAGGGAGGGAGAGAAAGCCCGCAATGGTTTCCGGATACATCGCCCAGCATTCTTGCGCGCAGCTGTCCAGCCCATGCTCGCGCAGCAGCAGCATCACCGTTTGCAGGTACATGCCCAGGTCCGACCATTGCGGCGGGCCCATGCGGCGGTCCACGGTGCAGAACAGCGCCAGCGGCGCGCCGAAGAATGTGAAGTTGTTGGCAAATTGGGCAAGGCGCGCCGGCTTGTTCTCGCGCGGGATGCCCAGGCAGCGATAGAGGTCCTCGCCGACCTGGAAGCGCCGTTCGCGATAAGGCGAGACCAGCTCGCGCGGGTAGACGTCGTACTCGCTCCCTTCGCCGCGGGGCGCGCCGGCGACGCGCTCGCGCATGGTGGCCTTGAGCCGCGCCAGCGGCTCGCCGCCCACCACGTGCAGGTGCCACGGCTGCAGGTTGCCGCCCGATGGCGCGCGCGCGGCCTGCTCCAGCACGTCGCGGATGATCTCCGGCGGCACCGGCGTGGGAAGAAAGCCGCGTACCGATTTGCGGCTCTGGACTGCCATGCTGACTTTCACGCTGCTCTCCTAGGGGCTTGGCTGGGGGATCAGATAAAGGGCGGCTCGTTGCCCCAGTCGAAGAAGTCCGGCATGTCCTGCGATACGCGCTCGGGGAAGCTGGCCGGGCGCTTTTCCAGGAAGGCGCTGACGCCTTCCTTGACGTCGGCCGACTGGCCGCGCGACTGGATCGCGCGGCTGTCCAGGCGATGCGCCTCCATCGGGTGGCTGGCCCCGGCCATGCGCCAGATCAGCTGGCGCGAGATGGCGACAGAAACCGGCGCGGCATTGTCGGCGATCTCGCGGGCCAGCGCCTGCGCGGCCGGCAACAGGTCTTCGGGCGCGTGCAGCGAGCGCACCAGCCCGCGCTCCAGCGCCTCCTGCGCCGAGAACACGCGGCCGGTGTAGCACCATTCCAGCGCGGTGGAAATGCCTACCACGCGCGACAGGAACCACGACGATGCCGCCTCGGGCGTGATGCCGCGGCGCGCGAACACAAAGCCGAACCTGGCGTCGGTGGAGGCCAGGCGGATGTCCATCGGCAACTGCATGGTCACGCCGATGCCCACCGCCGGGCCGTTGACCGCCGCGATGACCGGCTTGAGGCTGCGGAAGATGCGCAGCGCCACGCGTCCGCCGCCATCGCGATGGGCGGCTTCCTTGCTGGCGCCGTAGCGCTTCTCGTAATCGAAGGTGGAGCCGCCGGAGGACAGGTCGGCGCCGGCGCAAAAGGCGCGCCCGGAGCCGGTGACGATCACCGCGCGGACGTCGTCGTCGGCGTCGGTGGCGTCAAAGGCGTCGATCAGATCCTGCATCATGCGCGGGGTAAAGGCGTTGAGCTTTTCCGGGCGGTGCAGGGTGATGGTGGCGACGCCCTTGTCGACGGCGTATTGCAGGGTCTCGAAGCTGGGGGGGACGGCTGGGTTCGGGGTGCTCATGGCTGGCCTTGGCTCTCTCGAAATGGGTGTGGGTAAGGTAGTGCAGAATCGGGCGCCTGCAATCGTCGAATCCGACGAGGTAGGGACGGCAGCGCCGCCGTAGACTGGCGCCAGGACGCCTGGCGGCCTGAGCCAGGCAGAAGACCGAGCATAGAACACAAAGACCAGAAGCCAGAAGGAACATCATGAAGACGCGCATCACCGAATTGCTGGGCACCCGCTACCCCATCATCCAGGGCGGCATGCAGTGGGTTGGCTACGCCGAGATGGCCGCCGCGGTCTCCAACGCCGGCGGGCTTGGCGTGCTCACCGCGCTGACCCAGCCCACCCCGGAAGCGCTGGCCGCGGAGATCCGCCGCACCCGCGAGCTGACCGACCAGCCCTTTGGCGTCAACCTGACGCTGCTGCCCTCCATCAACCCGCCGCCGTACGCCCGCTACCTCGACGTGATCATCGAAAGCGGCATCAAGGTGCTGGAGACGGCGGGCAACAATCCCAAGGAGCATATCGCGCGCGCCAAGGCGGCCGGCATCAAGGTGATCCACAAGTGCGTGGCGATCCGCCATGCGCTGTCGGCCGAGCGCCTGGGCGTGGACGCGGTGTCCATCGACGGTTTCGAGTGCGCGGGCCATCCCGGCGAGGACGACGTCCCGGGCATGGTGCTGATCCCGCTGGCCGCGCGCCGGCTGGGCATTCCGGTGATTGCCTCGGGCGGCATCGCCGACGGGCGCGGCATGGCGGCGGCACTGGTGCTGGGCGCGGAGGGCATCAACATGGGCACGCGCTTTTGCGCCACGCGCGAGGCGCCGATCCACCACAACGTCAAGCAGGCCCTGGTGGACGCCAGCGAGCGCGACACCAACCTGATCTTCCGCACGCTGCACAACACCGCGCGCGTGCTCAAGAACGCCATCTCCGATGAGGTCGTCACCATCGAGCGCCAGCCGGGCGGCGCCCAGTTCGAGGACGTCAAGCACCTGGTGGCGGGCGTACGCGGCAAGGCCGCGCTCGCCGCCGGCGAGACCGATGGCGGCATCATCAGCGCCGGCCAGTGCGTGGGCCTGATCGACGACATCCCGAGCTGCGCCGAGCTGATCGAGCGCATGGTGGCCGAATGCCGCGAGCAGCTCGGGGTGGCCTCGCGCTACTTCGCAGCATAAGGCGGCGCAGCCATGGCTGAAGCCAGTCAACCTTCCGATGCCGGCCCGGGCGCAGGGCAATCCGATGTGCCCGAGGCGCCGCCGCCGGGCTTTGTCGCGTTGCGCGGCGCCAAGGGCTTCCTCGAGAACTTCGGACAGATCTACGTGGACCGGGAGCGGCGCGTAGTGGCCATCCGCATCGGGCCGCATCACCTCAACCCGCTTGGCATCGCGCACGGCGGCATGCTGGCCACGCTGGCCGACACCGCCATCGGCATGATGATGGCACTGGAGACAGACCGCAAGCAGCCGGCGGTGACGGTCAACCTCAGCATGGACTACTTCGATGCCGCGCGGGTGGGCGACTGGGTGGAGGCGCACGTCGAGTTCGACAAGCTGGGCTCGCGGCTGCGCTTCGGCGCTTGCCGCCTGATGGCCGGGGAGCGCTGCCTGCTGCGCGCCACCGCCATCTTCTCGGTGCTCACGCCGCGCGCGTGATGCGCCGCCGCCGCCTGGGGCGTCGGTTGCACCGCGCAATCGTCGCTTCCGACGACGCCGCGCGCCCCGCTGCTGGGCCAGAATCCGCAACAGGCTAGCGAGGCTTGGCCGTGCCCTTCCCGGGGCACGGCCATTACCATTACGGGCGGGTTCGCCCCGGAACGACAAGAGGAGACGACATGGCAGAGGCATACATCGTAGCGGCCGCGCGCACCGCGGGCGGGCGCAAGGGCGGCAAGCTGGCAGGGTGGCATCCAGCGGATCTCGCCGCGCAGGTGCTGAACGCGCTGGTTGAGCGCAGCGGCGCCGATCCGGCGCTGATCGACGACGTGATCATGGGCTGCGTCGGCCAGGCCGGCGAGCAGGCCGGCAACGTGGCGCGCAACGCCGTGCTGGCCTCGAAGCTGCCGCAAAGCGTGCCCGGCACCTCGGTCGACCGCCAGTGCGGCTCGTCGCAACAAGCCCTGCACTTCGCCGCGCAGGCGGTGATGTCCGGCACCATGGACATCGTGATCGCCGCCGGCGTGGAAAGCATGACCCGCGTGCCGATGGGCCTGCCCTCCACGCTGCCCTTCAAGAACGGCTTCGGCAGCTCGATGAGCCCGGCCATGCAGGAACGCTATCCCGGTGTGAAGTTCAGCCAGTTCACCGGCGCCGAGATGATGTCGCGCAAGTACGGCCTCACGCGGGACGACCTGGACCGCTACGCGCTGGAAAGCCACCGCCGCGCCATCGCCGCCACGCAGGCCGGCCGCTTCAAGGACGAAATCGTGCCCGTCGCCGTACGCGCCGCGGACGGCAGCGCCAACGGCGAGCTGCATACGGTGGACGAAGGCATCCGCTTTGAAGCCAGCCTGGAATCCATCTCCAGCGTCAAGCTGATCGAGGAAGGCGGCACCGTCACCGCCGCCAGCGCCAGCCAGATCTGCGATGGCGCGGCGGGCCTGATGGTGGTCAACGAAGCCGGCCTGAAGAAGCTGGGCGTCAAGCCGCTGGCACGCATTCACCATATGTCGGTGCTGGGCCATGATCCGGTGATCATGCTGGAAGCACCGTTGCCGGCAACGCTGCGGGCGCTGGAGAAGGCCGGCATGAAGATCGGCGATATCGACCTGTTCGAGATCAATGAAGCGTTTGCGCCGGTGCCGCTGGCTTGGTTGCAGACCACGGGCGCCGATCCGGCGCGCATGAATGTGAATGGCGGGGCGATTGCGCTGGGCCATCCGCTTGGTGGATCCGGGGCTAAGCTGATGACTACGCTTGTGCATGCGCTGCATGCGCAGGGGAAGAGGTATGGGTTGCAGACGATGTGTGAGGGTGGGGGGATGGCGAATGTGACTATTGTTGAGAGGCTATAGGGTATCGGGTTGCCTTCGCTGCTTGATTTTTGCGGCGTTGGCTTTTGTACCCAAGGTGCCATACGACATCGCTCTGCTGGGTTGGTCGCTGTTTCTTTTGGCGGCGATGGTTTTTGCACCCAAAGGCCATACGACATCCCCCTGCGGGGGCTGCCGGTCACTCTTCTTTGCGTCGGCAAAGAAGACTAACGAGAAGAAAGCCGACCCTGCCGGGGGCAGAGCAATCGCGGGTGCTAGGGACGCTGGTTTCGTCGTATGGCCTCAGTTCTGCTGGCATCTGCCGGTACCGGTTTGAAGGGCCATGACGCTGCCGATTTCCGGGATGCGTAGTACGGCCCCCGGTAGCGGAATCCTTGCCCATTCGCCAATCTGCCGTTACCGGCGCGCACCATCACGACACGTCGCCCGTCAGTGGTCTCGTGGTGGGGCGGGCGCGGTGGTCAGGGTCTCGGGCATATCAACACGGTGCCACCGCGCCCACGACGGAACCGGTGCGCTTGCAACTTCGTGGCCGGCCACTGCGCGAGCGACAGACGGCTTGAAGCAAGTGATGTCTGCTACCGGGGGCCGCACCACGTATCCCGGAGGCTGGCAGGGTCGTGGCCAGTCAATCCGGTACCGGCAAAAGCCCGCCGGCACTCCGGGCCGTACGACGAAATCATCGGCACTCGAAAGCCTTATTGCTCTGCGCCCGGCAGGGTCGGCTTTCTTCTCGTTAGTCTTCTTTGCCGACGCAAAGAAGAGATGGTATGAACGCGCCCCGTCCCCGCAGTGGAGCGCGAGGTGGCGACACGGTAGTGTGGGTCGGGCAGAAAAGAGTCTGAGGAGAGGGGGGTCCCTCCAGACCGAACGGCATCGCAATGTGCCAGAGTGGAAGATCTCACCACCACTACAGGAACGGAGGGACCCGAAATGAATGCTATGACATTTGGGCTGGATATTGCAAAGCATG